>JAPLJO010000036.1 GCA_026388515.1 Deltaproteobacteria bacterium
GCGACCACAAGAGAGATGAGGCCGACGATACCGAGAAAGATGACCAGCGAACCGGTCAGCGCCACGAGGAACTTGATAATGTCTCTCGACGCAAAAATCCTGAAGTCATCGGGCTGCTCCTCAGCTATGCGGTGGCGCTCGCGCAGAAACTGGCGGGTCTCCTCGATTCGGCCGTCAAGATTTGCCTGATCGAGGAAGCGGACCCGCGCGACCTGCACGTATTTTGACTCATTCTGGAGTTTTCTCATCACGGTGGTAATGGGCATGACGAGCCGGTTATCGAGAGAGCCGCCGCCGGGAGTTGCGCCCTTTTCGGCAAGAGCCCCCACAATGGCGACGGGTATATTCCGCACGAGGATGGTTTTCCCGATGGGATTTTCGTCGACAAAGAGTTCCCGCGCCACTTCCTGCCCGATGAGACCCACGTTGGCGAGCCTTCTCACATCCTCTTCGGTAAAGTCCGACCCCTCCACCACGGGCCATGTCCAGGTGCGGCTGTAATCGCTGGTGGAGCCCACGACCTGTGTCTGGTACTTGCGGCCTTTGTACGAGACGGTGACGTCACGCACCGCCGACATGGGCACGGCGAGGTAGGCCGTGGGAAAGGATTGACGTATTGCGTCAACATCACCCATGGTGATGGTATGTTCGTGCTGGCCGATGGCGTGTGACTCGTCATTACCGCCCACAATCATAATGGAATCCGGCCCGAAAACGGCCACAATATCGAAGGCTTTTTTGTAAGCACCCTCAGTGGCGGCAACGATGATGGTGATGGCGGCAATGCCCAGGGCGACGCTCAACATGCAGAAGAGTGTTCTTATTTTGAACGACTTCACCGCCTTGAACGATTGTGAGATGAGCCTGATGCCACGGTCCATAGAACTACCTTCATCCCGTGACGGCGCGCACTGCGTCACGCCTCACGGATGACCCCGTCACTGATGTGAATGATACGCCGGGCGTAGGAGGCAACCTGCGCGTCATGGGTGATTACGACGACGGTCTTTCCTCTCCTGTTGGTGTCTCCCAGAAGCGTCATGATTTCCGCCGCAGTTTTGCTGTCGAGCTGGCCCGTGGGTTCATCGGCGAGGAGAAGCTCCGGGTCGTTGATGAGGGCGCGGCATATGGCGACGCGCTGCTGCTCGCCGCCCGAAAGCTGTGTCGGCTTGAAGCGAATTCTGTCTTTGAGACCGACCAGTGTGAGCAGTTCCATCGCCCGATCCCGCACGTTATCCGTTCCGCGGTCACGGTAGAGTGTCGGAAGAAGCACGTTTCCAAGCACCGTGGCATAAGGAAGCAGATAAAAACTCTGAAAGACGAATCCGATGTGTTCATTTCTGATTTGCGAAAGCTCGTCATCGGAAAGGTGGGATACCTCCCTGCCGGCAAGAAAGTAGCTGCCGCTGGTGGGAATGTCGAGACATCCGATGAGATTCATCAGCGTGGATTTTCCCGAACCCGAAGTCCCCATGATGGCGGTGAATTCGCCTTTTTCAATGGTGAGATCGATTCCCTTCAGGACGTGCACGTCCTCCTCACCCAGCTTGAAGGTCTTCACGATGTGTTCCATTCGACAGAGCGTATCCGGCATGGCGCTCACTTTCAGTGCATGTTGTTCTGGGGAGTTGCCACGGGCAGGATTATCTTCGTGGCGACCACATCGCCTTCACCGACGCCCGAGAGAATTTCCGTTCGTTCCTCTCCGCGGATGCCGATTTTCAGTTCACGCTTCTCCACATCATTCTTTCCCGTGACTGTATAGGCGATCTGTTTCCCCTTTTCGTACTTGATGGCGGCATTCGGCGCCGTGAGGATGCCTTTCTTTTCCAGGGTCACGATTTTTACATGGGTGGTCATTTCAGGTTTCAGAAACGACGCATCACTCTCCGGAATCCTGAGCGTCGCGAGATAATACACGATGTTTTCCTTGACGACGGGCTGCGGATTTATCTTTTCAATGACACCCGTGAAGGTTTTTTCCGGATAGGTATCCACGTAATATTCCACAGGCGCTCCCACGGCGGTCCTGCCGATATCCGTCTCGTCGATGTAAATCCACATTTCCAGCATGCGGGGGTTGAGGACCGTGACAAGGTTCGCCACCTGGAGGCCGGCGACAATGGTTTCTCCCTCCTGTGCGGTCACGTCGGAGACCACGCCGTCCATCGGCGAATAGATTCTGGTATAGGAAAGCCGGATTTCCTGCTGTTTAAGCTGGGCTTCTATTTCACCCAGGCGCCCGGCGGCTATCTTCATTTCCGTGACATGCTCGTCACGAAGTCGTTTTAGAATTGCATCGGTCGCCTGGAACTGCATCTCGGCCTTATCCACGGAATCCTTCGTCGTATATTCCTGTTTCAGAAGTTCCCGTTCCCTGTCGAGTGTAACCCCGGCGTAGTTGAAATTAGCTTCAGCCTCTCTGATTCGTTCCGGATAGGTGAGCTCCACCTGAGAGAGGGTGCTCTCCGCCGACACGCGGGCCGCCTTCTGCTGCTCGATGGCTCTCGTGATTTCCCGGTCATCGATGAGCGCGATGAGCTGCCCGGCGGTCACCCGATCCCCGACACGGACGTTCATCTGTACGATTCTTCCCGTGGCCCGGGTTCCGATTTTCACGACGGCGCCGACCTGGGATTTGACAATTCCCGTCTCAACGAGAATTTCCCTGATACTCCCCCGTTCAACCTTCCCCGTTTCAAGCACCTGGATGTCCGGTGTGGAAAAATATTTTTTATAGATGAAGAATCCGGCGAGACTGAGAATGATCAGGCCGGCTGCTGCGATGATAATCCTTTTCCTGTTATTCATTGACCCTCCGCGTGTCGGGGTTGTTCATTCGATGGTGGCGTCACTCCGGTCTGTGATTCGAGACGGTCGAGACCTGTGACACGTTCAAGCTGCGATTTGGCAATCATCAGATTGAGGCGTGATGTTGCCGTCTGCTGCCGCGCACCGGCGAGCAGATCTTCAGCCACAACAAGAGAAAGGATGTCACCCTTGCCGACCTTATATTCCCAGAAGGCCTGATTGTAATTCTGTTCTGCCTGGGTGAGCTGCTGCCTGGCAACGGCAATATTATTCGATGCAGTGACGAAATCCTCGTAGTATTTCTCGAAATCGAGAAGCAACTGTCTCCGCATCTCCCGCAGATTTTCTTCGGCAACATTGATCTCGGCCCTCGATGACTTCTCTCGGTAGAACTTTCCGAGTTCAAAAAGATTCCATGTGGCGACGATACGCGCGCTTTTATCCGTGTAGTCTTCGTCCAGAAGTCCCGAGTCTTCCGCACGTGAATAGGAGAGATCGGCGGAAAGGGCGGGCCAGAATTCCCCGCGGGCGAGTGTGTTCGAACTTTCTGATTTTTTAAGGGTGTACTCCGCCTGTTTCATCTCCGGCCTCTCAAGAACCAGGGCGGTGAGCTTTTCCCGATCGGGGAGCGTCACCGTGCCTTCCATTCCCCCTTCCAGATCATAGGAAGTGTCGTGGGCGATACCGATGAGCGAATAAAGTTCGGCGATGGCTTTTCTGAGATTTCCTTCGGTTTCAATCAGGTTGAACTTCGCCTGTTCGAGCCTGACCGAGGCCTGGAGAAGGTCTGAGAGTTTCACTACACCCAGTTTATATCTGCCATCGGCTACATCGTAATCTTTCTTCGCGTCTTCAAGTTGGAGTTTCCGCGCCTTTTCCACTTCCTTCAGGGCGAGGGACGTGTAGAACACACCCTTGATGTTGAATTCAAGGTCGAGAAGATTTTTTGATAATTCTTCTCTGTCAATCTCCAGATTGTACTTTGAGATGTTACGGTTCGCCACCCCTTCAAAACCCTCGAACAGTTTATATGAGAGTGTCACATCATAATTGTTCGAGTCGTAATTTCCGCTCGTGGTATCATAACGCGTGCTGGACCCCGTGACATCAAGACGGGGAAAGAAGGTGCCCAGGCTCACCCGGTAGAGCGCTTCCGTGGAATCCAGACGTTTCAACTGCGCCTTATAAGAGGGGAGATTCATCTTTGCAAGCGATATGGCTTCATCGAGGGTGAGTGCACTGCATGGGTGCGGCATAAGATACATGACCGCAAGAAGCAGCAATGGGGTCAGGTCCTGAATTTTGAATGATCGAATGCAAAAGGCGCCGACGGACTTCGCTGTGTTCTCTTTCATAGGTAACCCCGTTATTTTTCACGCCGGCATACCATATCCATGTGGCTACGCTGTGTCAACAGAGGACTGTGCACGCCGGGTACTGTCTGCCGAGTCTGAGGTGTCCGGCAGGGAACTAAAATAATCTGGCAGGTCCGATTTCTATTCTATTGCGACGGTCAACCTTGCCGGAAAGTTTACAGGGCGTGTAACTATATTACGTATCCCGGGGACGAAGTCCCGCATCGTGTCTTGCGTTTTCATGCTGTTTTGGTAGAGTCAGGATAATTTTATATGAGGTACACCATCATGAGATTGAGGGTCGCTGGAATTCTCTTTTGTATGTGCGTGCTCTACAACACCGCCTCAGCCCAGACGGTGCAGCCGCTTTTTTTCATAGAGAGAACACTTAACGCGAATATCGTGTGCTATGACGCTCAGCTGAATAATAACGGTCTCCTCGATCCGGAGGAACCCGTGAGCGGCTACTGGCTGATGAAGGCGGAGGACGGCCGCCGGGAATCCCTGACCTTCATCGAGCGGACAACGGCTTACGGAATCAGCGTGAAGCCGTACGTGAACCCGGGAGAGTATCTTCTCACCATTGTGTCATTCAAGGACAGGCCGATCCGCGTCTTCGTGAATGACGGTATCGTCCGGGCTGAAATGAACATCAACGGCGGCCCTGCCTTTCTGGAAAGGGTGTTCATCCAGGCGAGCGGCGCCTTTTCAAGGCCTCACTTTATCGAGTTTTACGGAAAAGACACCAGAACCGGCGAAGAGAGAGTCGAGAAGGTGAGCGCTGATTGAATGCGGGATCAGGCCACTTAAGACCTGACCCCGCTCACTTTAAATTCCCAGTTTCTTTCTGTTTGCCTCGATATGGGCGAGTATCCCGTCTGATGCCTTTATGTGGTCAGTCTCCACATTCAGGAGGCCACCCGTTATTCCTTTTAGATCCTCGGTGAGGAGCTTTACCAGGTTGGGACCGCCCGTTA
>JAPLJO010000054.1 GCA_026388515.1 Deltaproteobacteria bacterium
ATGATGATCCTATTTCTTACATTTGTTTCCATAATTACCATTTATAATGAATCAATTATTATCTCACGCAATAATTTTTGAGAACCATAATTTATTCTTGACAACGAACAGACAAGTCTGTCTAGTGTAAATAGCAATACAATAAAAAAGTTACTTCGGAAAGCAACTTTTTAATAAAAAATGGAGGTGCAGACCATGTTATTATCAAAACCCGTTACTGATATTATCCCTAAGAGGTTCTCCGTAAGATCGTACATAAACGATCCCATTGAGGAAAATAAAAAAAAGAAATTAAGGGGATTTTTCCTCGAAAATATCTCGGGACCACTGGGGTCCCAGGCGAGGTTTATACTGGTTTCGGCTTCATTGGAAGACAGGGAGGAGCTCAAGGGTCTGATATCTTACGGAATGATACGGAATGTCCCCGGGTTTATCATAGGAGCTACAGGGTATGGCGAAAAAAATCTCGAGGATTTCGGGTATATGATGGAGAAGAACATCCTTATGGCGACTGATATGGAACTCGGCACCTGCTGGCTAGGCGCTACTTTCAATAGCAGCGGTTTTGCCAGGAAGATAAACCGCAGGGAAGACGAGATCGTTCCTGCGGTATGCGCTATAGGAAATCACAGGGAAAAAAAGACTGCATGGGAAAAAATAGTCCGTACAACCCTTGGTTCTGACAGACGCAAACCATGGGATGATCTTTTCTTCACGGAAGGCGGTGCTTTAACCAGGGAGGAGGCAGGCAGCTACTCGTTATGCCTGGATATGGTACGCATTGCGCCGTCAGCAACCAACAATCAACCGTGGAGGATTTTGAAGATGAAAGAGAGGAATATATTTCACTTTTATCTTCAAAGAACATTTGGTTATCAGACAATATCAAAAGCCACAGATAAAGAGGACGCGCAGCGCATGGATATTGGGGTCGCGATGTGTCACTTTGAGCTCACAGCGCTCGAGACCGGACTTTCTGGAAAATGGCAGGTTGAATATCCGGGTATCGGACTGCCGTCCGGAAATGCGGAATACGTGGTCACATGGATCGGTGGAAAGTGAGAGAGGATGATACCTTTTCCCGTTTTGTTTTATGTCTGTCAGAGGAATATATAATCATTACATGAACCTCATCCTCAAGTTAAGCACTGAGCCGAAGGATAAAGATATTCTCTCTTAGGAAATTATTTTTCCTGTAAATATTGATGGGTGCCCCATCGATCCTGCGGTTGAGGAAGCGTGAAGATATGGAAAAAAGATCATAACAAGCCCTTTGCCTATAGAGAATATGACAAGGAGTGAACCTCTGTTAGAAGATTTGTGCACGAAAGTGATATTTCATTTTTGAAAAAAGTTGGACTAAAACATCTCCAAGAAAAGGATGACCAAACTAGAACAGGGAGTTCGATATGAATCGAACTCCCTGTTGTTATGAGATAGCTAAGATTGTTACCGGTGCCGGGACTAAAACCCGGCTTCGGTATAATAACTACTTATAATCATTAAATAAAGAATGGTGCCGAAGCCGGGATTTGAACCCGGACAGGCGCACGCCCACTAGACCCTGAACCTAGCGCGTCTACCAATTCCGCCACTTCGGCACGAAAAACAGGGGAAATGTATACTTCCCGGTCTATATGATGTCAAGGAAAAATGCGCTTTGAAAATGACTCTCTGCGTGCTATTATGCGACGCCTTATCATACACCTGAGAACGTTCACAAAATTTTGTCATATTAAAGAGTTACGGAAACATAACCAATGGACATACTGCGAAACATCGAGGAAATCACCGCCGCTCTCCAGGGCTGTATCGTCACCATCGGAAACTACGACGGCATTCACATCGGGCACCAGGAAATCCTCCGGCGGGTGGCCACGGAGGCCCAGAATCAGAACCGCAAATCGGTGGTCATCACCTTCGAGCCGCATCCCCAGAAAGTGATCCACCCCGAGAGGCGGCCCTTTTACCTTCTCACACCGCTGGAGGAAAAGCTGGGATTCCTCGAATCGCTGGGCATCAATACCACCATCGTCATCACCTTCACGCCGGAGTTCGCCGAAATCACCGCGGAGCAATTCGTACACACGATCCTCGGGGACAAGCTCCGCATCAAGAAAATCTTCATCGGCTATGACTACGCCTTCGGCAAGAACAAGGCAGGCAACGCCGAGTATCTGCGCGAGGCGGGAGCGCGACTTGGATTCGAAGTGGAAGAAATCGGCCCCGTCAAGATGGAAGGCATCATCGTGAGCAGCACCAATATCCGCCTCGCCCTCCTGGACGGCAAGATCAAACGCGCCGCCAAGATGCTCGACCGGTCCTATAATGTCAGCGGCACCGTGGTGAAGGGACATCGCCGCGGCACTACCATCGGGTTTCCCACGGCCAATATCAAATCCGACAAGGTGATACCCGGCGTGGGCGTGTATGTCATCATCGCCGAAATCGAGGGCACGAAGCACCAGGGCGTGCTGAACATAGGCTTCAATCCCACCTTCGGCAACGATGAGCTTTCCATCGAGGTGCACCTTCTCGATTTCCACGGCGACATATACGGCAAGTTCATCAACATCCATTTCATCGAGCGGCTCCGCGACGAAAAGAAGTTCGAAAGCCCTGAAAAACTCGTGGAGCAGATCGGACACGACATCGAGCGGGCGAAGGCCATTCTTGCCCCCTACGTGATGTAGTGTGACCCGGGGACTTCCTTGAAAGTGCGGCGCCTGCATACCTGGAACGTCGACTACCGGGAGGCACGCTCACTTCAGGAACGTCTCACTCCCCTGCTGGTACTCCATGACAGGCTTCCGGGAATAATCAGAACCATCGCCGGCACGGACATATCCTATACGAAAAGAAGCGACCTCCTCTTCGCCGCCGCCGTGGTGCTCGATTACCCTTCAATGACGGTGATCGAAGAGGCATTCGCCGTCGAAGAAGTGCACTTTCCCTACATTCCCGGCCTCCTCAGCTTCCGGGAAGGACCGCCGCTCATCGCGGCATTTGAAAAACTGAAGCGGCGTCCCGACGTCGTCATGCTCGACGGGCAGGGCATCGCCCACCCGCGCGGGCTGGGTCTCGCATCTCACATGGGGCTCTTTCTTGACATCCCCACCATCGGCTGCGCCAAGACGAGGCTTGTCGGCCTCTTCGATGAGCCGCCGCTTGAAGCAGGAAGCATGAGCGAGCTTCATTATGAAGGGATGGTCGTAGGCGCCGTGCTCCGGACAAAGAAAAACGTAAAGCCGGTCTTCGTATCACAGGGACATAGAGTTGGACTTGCAACGGCGGTCTCCCTCGTTCTCTCCTCTGCCCGCGGATACAGAATACCCGAGCCGACGAGACAGGCACATATAGTGGTCAACCGGCTGAGGAAAGAGCAGGGAATACAAATGAATTAAGGATGGATATGATGCCGGTGAGGAGCGTCGTTGATACACCGGCAATCCGGCATTCGAAATAGTGCTTCAAAGAACGGTCGTATTATCGTACACTGTGACCGGAAGCGGATAATTCTAATACAGGCTGACTGTGGACAGGAAAAGAGAATGGAAGAAACCATCAAGATTGTAATCGTCGACGACGACGGGAACTCACTTCGCGCCGATGCACGTATCCTGAAATCCGCCGGTTATGAAGTGATCCAGGCACAGACCGGAACAGATGCGTTACAAAGAATAAAGGAACACCATCCGGACCTCGTTCTGCTGGATGCGGAACTTCCGGACATGAATGTCACGGATATGTGCCGGCAGATCAAAAGCGACAGAGATTTGACGGGCATTCATATTATTCTTGTTTCTTCACTGCCAAAGACATCAAGGCAGCTCACTGAAACCCTCGAAGAGGCAGCGGATGGCTATATTGTCCGTCCCGTTGAAAAAGGCGAGCTTCTTGCCAGGATAAAAGCGGCTGAACGCATCATAAATACGGAAAAGGCTCTCCGGATAAGTGAAGCGAAACTGAAAAGAGCCCAGCGCATAGGTCATCTGGGGTACTGGGAGTGGGATATTCAAGCCGGCACCGGCATATGGTCGGATGAGATGTACCGGATCTGGGGACTTGAACCGCAGGAACATGAGATAAACCCTGAAAGGGTGTTGAATCTAATACATCCCGGGGACCGTGATGCCGTGGTCATCGCGTTCAGCGACGCACTGAACGGCGTCAGACCTTATAACCTGGAATACCGGGTTCTCAAAAAAGACGGGAGCATCGGATTTGTGCGCAGCGTGGCGGAAGTGTCCCGAACCATAGAAGACACGCCTTTGCACATATATGGAACGGTGCTCGATATCACCGAGCGCACGCACACGGAAGATGCGCTGCGGGAAAGCGAAGAGAAGTATCGTCAGTACTTCAAAAACATAACCGATGTTATTTTCACAATCGATGCCGATTTCAGAATCTCCGATATTTCTCCGGGTGTCGAGAACGTCCTGGGGTACAAACCGGAGGAACTCATCGGTCGCCCGATTTTTGAGGTAAGCATGATCTTCACACCGGAATCCTTCAAGAAGGCCCTGTCCGAAGGAGTGCGAATCCTGGCGGGAGAAAAGCTCCACAGATCAAGCTTTGATTTTGTTGCCAGGGATGGATCTGTGAAGAATGTTGAACTCAGAGGCTCGCCCCTTGTGCACGAAGGCACAATCGTCGGAATGGTTGCCGTTGCCCGTGATATCACCGAGCGCACGCGGGTGGAGCAGGTGTTACTCGCCAGCGAGGCGCGTTTCCGTGCACTCATCGAGAAATCGATGGAAATGATATTTCTGCTCAATTCCGATGGAACGGTGAACTACGTCAGTCCCTCCGTCAAACCTATCATGGGATTCACACCGGAAGAGCTGGCAGGCCGGAATATCTTTGAGTTGCTTCATCCGGATGATATGGCCCGCGTGATGACTGAGATGCAAACGGCCATACAAGCCACCGGAGACGCAGCAAATATGACACAGGCCCGTGTCCGGCATGCCGATGGATCGTGGCACATTCATGAAGGGATAGGGACAAACCTCCTGGACGATCCCGACGTCGCGGGCTTTGTCATGAACAGTCGCGATATCACCGAACGCACACTGGCCGATGAGGCGCTGGAAAAGAGCTTTGCGAACCTTCGAAGGGCCATGGGCGCCACGATTCAGGCCATGTCCCTCGCGGTGGAAACGAGAGACCCGTACACCGCCGGTCACCAGCGGAGAGTTGCCGATCTCGCCCGTACTATTGCATCGAAAATGGGATTAACAAAAGATCAGATAGACGCTATCCGCATGGCAAGCACCATTCACGATCTTGGCAAGATCGCTGTTCCCGCGGAGATTCTCAGCAAGCCCATGAAGTTGTCGAGTTTGGAGTTCGGGCTGATTAAAACACACGCGCAGGTTGGATATGACATATTGAAGGATATCGAGTTCCCCTGGCCCATTGCCCGCATGGTACTGGAACACCATGAGCGGATTGATGGTTCCGGGTATCCGCAGGGGTTGAAAGAGGAAGAGATTCTGCTTGAATCGAGGCTCATAGCCGTCGCGGATGTCGTGGAAGCCATCGCATCACACCGGCCTTACCGGCCCGCGTATAGCCTGGAAGTGGCACTTGGTGAAATCAGGGAGCACCGCGGCCTTCTGTACGACATAAAAGTCGTTGACGCCTGCCTGCAGGTATTCGAGGACGGGTATAAGCTGCTGGAGTGAAAAGAATGCAAAAATCAAGTCTTTTAATGCAGCAGCTTTTCGAGTTTCTGACGCGACGGGTGTGTTTTTCTTTTGCTGTCTGTTTCTTTTCCGTGCTGGGCGCCTTATCTGCCATTCCCGCCATGATTTTCATGTGGGCCACCATACCCTATCAAACCGAAGCCGTTCTGATAAAAGACATTGTCCTCTGCCTCATTCTGGTGGGTGCCGCCGCCCTTATGCACTATTTTTTCTACGGGCTCGGCCGCCTGTGGGGCAGGAGATGGGAACTGGCAAGCCTGCGGGTTTTGAATGATACTTTAACAGATGCGAATATCCCTTCCGATATCCCCACTCCCACCCTGAAGGATATTTCATACCAGCTCGAAAGGCTTCCGATCGCCAATGTCAAGATGGCGGGGATGCTTTCCTCACCCGTGGTGATCATCGGCGCGCTTCAGGAACTGATCTATCCGGGAGACTGGCTCACCGTCATGTATGTGTTCCGGGGTGCTGCTATTGCGTGGATCACCTATCTCCTGTTTACCTTCCTGATTACCGAGTTTGTGACTGTGGACATGCGTCGTCAGGCAAGAAAGATGCTTGCCGACCGCAATGCCTGGGAAGGAAGCCGCATTGCGGCATCGTTGAAGTTTAAATTCGGATTCATCATTATCCTGATGTTCAACAGCATACTTATCACCTACGGTATCGCCACGAGCCAGGTAATCAAATCCACTACCGAAGCAATCATTATCTTTTCCGCGCTGAATCTCGTAATCGGGGGGTCCATGTGCACACTGGTTTTCATATCCATGTTGAATACCCTCCGGGAGATACAGATGACAGCCACGAGCCTGAGTGATGAGCAGCAGGCCCATTTCATTTCCGGCAGCATCGATCGGGAATTCATAAACATGGCCATGGGGCTCTACCATGCCGCGCTGAAAATCATCGGGTACCGGGACGACCTCGTGGCCCTGAACCTGTCACTGGAAAAAAAGGTCGAAGAGCGTACGGAAGAGATCAGGCATTTATCCCTGACCGATCCCCTGACCGGCTGCTTCAACCGCAGGTACCTGGCCGAGCGCCTCCCCCAGGAAATCAAAAAGGCGGTGAGGTACAAAAAACCCCTTTCCCTTATTATTTCCGATCTGGATCATTTCAAGATGGTGAACGATGCCTACGGCCATCAGGCGGGAGATCTTGTACTGAAGGAATTTGCACGGTTAATCTCTGAACTATATCGAAGCAACATCGACTGGGTGTCCCGGTATGGGGGAGAGGAATTCGTTATCGTCCTGCCGGAAACCGGTGCGGAGGGAGCGAGTGTCCTCGCAGAGAGGCTCCGGCTCACGTTATCCGAAAGAACAATCACGCATGACGGCCGGCAAATCCATATAACCTCCAGCTTCGGCATATCGGGTTTCGATCCCGATACACCTGAGGATAGAATCTCGGCGGACGCTATCATCCGGGCGGCGGACCGCTGCCTCTATCAGGCCAAGGAGGAAGGGCGAAACCGCGTCGTGGTAAGCCGGGTGTAAATCAGACAGGGCCACTCAACAGTGCATCTCCCCAATCCCCGCCGTTGTTTCTGTCACATGGGCATGTTGCCGTGCCGCTTTGAATGGCGCAGCGGTCTTTGCCTGGCGGAGAGAAACGTGAGTGATCTAATGAGCACTCTTCGTGTCTCCCGCGGTTCGATGATATCATTGATGAAGGGATTCGCCGATGCCTCGCGGAGAGGGTTGGCGTAGCGGTCTTCATATTCTTTTATAAGACGCGCCTTCATCTCCTCGGGATTCCCGGCGGTCCGGATTGCCTCACCAAAAAACAGTTCCACCGAAGCCTTCGCGCCCATGATGCCGAGCTCCGCGATGGGCCAGTAGAAAAGCAAGTCCGTTCCCGCCTGCGCCGGAATGACGCCCATGCCGAGGTTCCCTCCCCCGTAGGCCTTTCTCATGACGAGGCCGATTCTCGGCACCGTTGATTCGCAGAGCGCATAGAGCACTTTGGCGCCGTGCCGTATGATGCCCTTGTGTTCCTGGTCCTTTCCGGGCAGGTAGGCCGAGGTATCGACGAGAAGGATGAGGGGTATGTTAAAACAGTCGCAGAAGCGCATGAACCGAGTCTGCTTGTCCGAGCTGTCCACGGTAAGGCTGCCCGCCAGCACGCGCGGTTGGTTCGCCACTATGCCCGCCACCATGCCGCCGAGACGGGCAAAGCCGACGACAATCTCCGGCGCGAATTCGGGCTTGATTTCGAAAAATCTGCCGCCGTCGACGATACGGGCAATTGCCTTCTTCACATCGTAGGCACGCGACACCGCTGAAGGAACAATATCCGCAAGTTCATCGGTGTATCTTCCGGGGTCGTCGCCAGTATCGAGCGAGGGCGCCTTTTCGTCGGCGTTCTGGGGAATATAACCGAGGAGTTCCTTAATGCCGTCGAGGAGTTCCTTCTCTCCGGGAAATCTCCTGTCGGCCACACCCGATATCCTGCAGTGGACCTCGGCACTTCCCAGATCATCCTTGGAGAGCACCTCCCCCGTCACGACGCCCACGATGCCCGGTCCCGTGATGAACATGTGACTCTGTTTGTCCACCATGAACCTACCCTCATTTCGAGGGCCCACTCAATAGTCCGGTACATCTTGAATCCATGCATGGGGCCGATGGATCCACCCTTGACGGTCGTGTCCTGTGAGTAGATGCAGACGGTCCTGCCCGCGATGGTGCCGTACCCCGCCACAAGACCGTCGGCGGGGGTTCCCTCCATGTGCCCGATTATGGGATTGAGTTCGACGAAGCTTCCCGGATCCAGCAGGTATTCGATGCGCTCCCGCGCCGTCATCTTTCCCTGCTCGCGGAGACGGGCAATTTTGTCATCTCCGCCCCCCTTCGCGGCCTTCTCTTTTACTTCCCTGAGACGGCGGATTTTCTCTGTGTACTTATCGTCCATGGTTGTCTCCACGCATCGGAATTAGGAATCAGCGGATTCGGGGGAAGGGCTTTTTAAACTCAATGGGCACCACACAGTCGCCCCTCGCTTTGCACCTCTGTGACTTATCCCCTCAGTCTTCTCATGGCTTCCACGAGTCCTCTCACCGCATCGGCGGACCGGTGAAGTGCTTTCTTTTCATCGTCATTGAGCGACACTTCAATCACTTTCTCGATTCCGCGGGCCCCCAGTTTCACGGGCACACCGACGAAGAGACCGCTGATGCCGTATTCACCTTCGAGCAGGGTGGCGCAGGGCAGAATCTTTTTCCTGTCTTTCAGTATTGCCTCTGCCATTTCCACCGCCGCCGAGGCCGGCGCATAGTAGGCGCTTCCCGTCTTCAGGAGATTGACAATCTCGGCGCCGCCGTTTTTCGTCCTCTCCACGATGGCATTGATCCTGTCGGTGCTCATCAGTTCCGTCACCGGCACGCCCGCCACGGTGGTATAACGCGGAACGGGAACCATGGCATCGCCGTGACTTCCAAGCACGAAGGCGTGAATGTTCTCCACCGATACATCGAGTTCCATCGCGATGAACGCGGCACACCGCGCCGAGTCAAGGACCCCCGCCATTCCCATCACGCGTGCTTTCGGAAAACCGCTCGTCTCATACGCCACATGGCACATGGCATCGAGGGGATTGCTCACAATGATGAGAATCGCTTCCGGTGCAACCGCGGCCACCTCCCTCACCACTCCCTCCATTATCTTCATATTGGTGAGAAGGAGCTCATCCCTGCTCATGCCGGGTTTGCGAGGAATACCCGCGGTGATGATGACGATATCGGAGCCGGCGGCGGCTGAATAATCGCCGGTGCAGCCGGTAATCCGTGAATCGTGCCGTTCCACCGGGGCCGCTTCGGCAAGATCGAGGGCCTTCCCCGCCGGAATGCCTTCGAGCACATCGACCAGCACCACGTCGGCGAGTTCTTTTTCGGCAATGCGCATTGCCGCCGTGGCGCCCACATTTCCCGCACCCACCACTGTAACCTTTTTTCTCATGGAACGATCCTTGAGGGAGTTTTAGGATCCTGTTTACGGTGTAAAGCTCAAAGTTTCAAGTTTAAATTGCCCCTTCTCACTTCCCCTTGAATTTCGGTTCCCTCTTTTCCAGGAAGGCCCCAAATCCCTCGACAATATCCTCGCTCTTCATCACCACTTCGAGGACGTATGATTCGTAGTCGAGCGCCTGTGCGAGGTCCCAGCGCTGGAAATTCTGAAGTCCCCGTTTCGCGAATGCTATCGGGATGGGGGCGTTCAGTGCGATCCGCGTCGCCATCTCATGCGTGGCGCCGGCGAGTTCTTCCTGGGGAACCACTTTGTTGACAAGTCCAATCCTGAACGCTTCATCAGCATTGATGACCTCGCCGGAGAAAATAAGTTCCGCCGCTTTCGAATACCCGACAAGCCGGGGCAGGAAATAAATTCCTCCCCAGTCGGGGTGGACGCCGCGCCTCACAAATACCTGGCCGAAGCGCGCTTTATCACCGGCGATGCGGATGTCGCAGGCGAGCGCGAGATTGCAGCCGCCACCGGCGGCAACACCATTCACCGAGGCAATGACGGGTTTTTCCATGGTATTGATGGCAAGCACCGCCCTGCACATGGCGTGACGCTCCGAGGGAACCTTCTTCGAGAGCGCCTGGACTGTCCCGGACGCGAATTCATTGATATCTCCGCCCGTGCAGAATGCCTTGCCCGCCCCGGTGATGACGACCACTCTGACATCGGCATCAGACGCCACATCCTCCAGCACCTCTACAATCTCCTGGCGCATAAGCCCGCCGAACGCGTTCATCTTTTCAGGACGGTTGAGCGTCACCGTCGCCACGTGTTCTTCTTTATGGAGCAGTACATGTTCCCAGTTCATCCCGCCTCTTCCTCCAACGTATGGACAATGTCCTTCGCGATCGCGCCGGCATTTTTCATCATCGCTTCGACCACCTCGCTGATATGTTGAACCTGCTTTATCATGCCCGCCGCCTGTCCGCAGGGCATTACGGCCGTGTCCTTATCGCCACCTTCCTGCACATAATGGGCGTCGCCTTCGGAAGCTATCCGCCGGTCCGCCTCGGTCTCATCCATGCCCGCCACCCTCGCGGTCACCCTGTTTTTCAGAACCCGGATGGGCATCGCTTCCCTGCCGAGAAGAAGCGTGTCCCCGATCGATGCGCGGCACACCGCTTCCTTGAAAAACTCCGGCACGGGGCACTCGTGGGTAGCGACGAGGCGTGTTCCGACCTCCACACCCTCCGCACCGAGCGCGAAGGCTGCCGCCACGCCTCTGGCGTCGGCGATGCCGCCGGAGGCTATGACGGGAATGACGAGGGCATCGGCAAGCTGCGGAATGAGACAGAAGGTGGTAATCTGCTCCCGCCCCACGTGACCGCCCGCCTCAAAGCCCATGGCGACCACGGCATCCACGCCCGCCGCCTGGGCCTTCACACCCATTTCGAGATTCGAGACCTTGTGGATTATCCTGACGCCGGCGGCCCGTGCCCGCTCCATAATTTTTGCGGGATTGCCCGCCGATGTATAGATTACGGTCACGCCCTCTTCTATGGCAATCTCCATGGCCTCCAGGGCGTTGGGCCGGTAGATGGGGATATTGACAGCCACGGGTCTTGTCGTCAGTTCCCGTGCGCGTTTCAGTTCCTGTCTCAGCCTCTCCCCGGAAAGACCGGAGGCCGCAATGACCCCGCAGCCGCCCGCCTCCGATACCGCGGCCGCCATCTCACCCAGCGTGATGAGCCGCATGGGACCCTGGAGAAACGGATAGCGGCTGCCGAGTATCCCGGAGACGCGGTTTTTTGCTCTTTCCTTCACCTCAATGTGTGCCGCCATAGCGCTTTTTCAATTCCCCTTTCTTCACCTTCATGGTCGCCGTGAGAGGCAGTTCCTTGAGAAACTCGAAACGGGCGGGAAATTTATATTTTGCCACTTTACCCTTCAGAAAGTCGATGATCTCCTTTTCCGTGACTGTTCGGCCCTGCACGGGCACCACGCAGGCCATGCCCACCTCTCCCCACTTGTCATCGGGCACACCGATGATGGCAATCATGGATATACCGGGATGGCCGGACAGAATCTTTTCCACCTCCGCCGGATAGACGTTTTCACCCCCGCTCCGGTACATGTCTTTCGCCCTGTCTACGATATAGAAATACCCTTCTTCGTCCATGTAGCCGAGATCGCCTGTATGGAGTACGCCGTCCACGATTGTCTGGGCCGTCGCCTCGGGCATGTTCCAATATCCCGTCATGACGGTAGGGCCCTTTGCCACAATCTCGCCTATCTCCCCGGGCGGCAGGCGTTTGCCGTTTGAATCGGAAATCCATACGTCGGTGAAGAATCCCGGTTTTCCGATGGATCCCATCTTCCGGTGAATGTCCTCCTTCGGTACGAGCATCATCGCCGAGTTCTCCGTCTGGCCGAAGCCCTGCTGCATATGGAGCCCCCTCTTTGAAAGCTCTTCGAAGAGAACGGGCGGTGTGCGCTCCCCTCCCCCGACGATGCACCGTACACTGCGCGCGTCAATCTGGTCGAGTTTTCCCGTATCGAGAATCATGCGCCACATGGTGGTGAGGGCGAATACTATCGTGCCGCGGTACCGCTGGACATCCTCGGCAAACTCGTTGGGGTCGAATCCCCGGCGCATGACGGTGGTCATCCCCATCGAAATCGCCGGCGTGGCGACGATAAAAAGCCCTCCCGAATGGAAAAGCGGCATTTGTGCGATGATGACGTCGTCGGGATGGCCGTCAATGTACATGCCAATCTGGAAGTTCTTGAAGCAGGTCTGCTGATGCGAGAGTATCGCTCCCTTGGGGGCGCCGGTGACTCCCGAGGTGTAGAGGATGGCAAGCGGGTCGTCAAAGGTAACGGGCATGTCAGGCACGGGTTCATCAACGGGCTGGTCTTTCATTAGTTCGTGGTAATCCTCCGCCCAGCCGGGGCACTTCGGGAGTTCAAAGCCGGGCATCTCCGGACTTCCGCTTTTCAGGTAAATGAATTTGTCCTCTTCGACCTTCAGGCGCGTCCTGATGAGATCGACGCTTCCCAGGAATGAATCATGGAATATGAGCATACGGGCGCTGCAGTTGTTGAGCTGGTATTCCAGCTCGGGGCCCGCGAGACGCCAGTTGAGGGGGACGAAGATCGCGCCAAGTTTGGCGGCGGCGAAATAGGCCTCGAGAAACTCGACACAGTTCAGAAGGAGCACCGACACCCGGTCTCCTTTCTTGATGCCCTTTTTCCGCATGAGCGCGGCGCAACGGTTGCTCCCCTCGTTGAGCGCACGGTAATTCACCGGAGTATCTTCAAAGATGAGCGCCGTCTTGTCAGGTGTGAGAAGCGTTCGCTTGTATACTATGTATCCCACGCCCCATTGTACCGTCATAGATTCGTCTCCTTTTCCTGAATAGTATGTCTCCCCTGATTCAGCCCGCGGGGCCGGGAGTGCCCCGGCATCCAGCCATGCACATCACGCCCCTCATGCACCGCCGCCGCTACCTGTGCGTATTGTCCGCGTGTATCTTCCCGGAAGGTGCCGGAGCGTGTCTTTTCCTCAGCGACCCTTGAACAGGGGTGTTCTCTTTTCGAAAAAGGCCGTCTGCCCCTCCCTGAGGTCTTCGCTCCTGAACGCCTCGGCGATGAGCTGGTCCGCTTCGGCCGCGGCATCTATTCCGAGGACGGCCGACTCGCCGAGCATATTGAATATCCGCTTCATGCCCCTGAGTGAAAGAGGTGCGTTCACGGCAATTTCCTCTGCCAGCGCCCATGTTTTCGCTTCCAGTTCCGTTCGAGGCACCAGGTAATTCACAAGACCCATGGCGAGCACCTCGGCGCCCCGGTAGGTCTTCCCGGAAAAAAAGATTTCCCGCGCCCGCGCCATTCCCACCACTTCAATGAACTGCCTGAGTCCCTCAGGGTGGTACACGAGGCCCAGTTTCGCCGGCGGCATGCCGACGCTCACGTCGTTTACGGCTATCCGGATATCGCAGCAGACAGCAAGGTTACAGCCCGCACCGAAGGCATACCCATTCATCATGGCAATCGTCGGGTATGGGAAATTTCTGACTGACGAAAGAGCGAGCTCCAGAGGATTCGCAGTTTTCATGAGTTCCTCCATTTCGGGGGTGAGGCCCGCCGGTATGGAGGCGATATCAAAACCGGAGGAGAATGCCTTTCCCGCGCCGCCGGTGATGATGACGACCCGTATCGCGCCTTGTTTAGCCCACTCTCTGAGTGTCAGATGGAGCTTGATAAGAAGCTCGGGCGAAAGGGCGTTTCTTCTTTCCGGCCGGTTGAAAGTAAGGGTGCCGATGTTTCCTTTTACGTCCGCAATGAGCATGTCAGTTTCTGTCATGGATTATCCTTTCGTGTTTTTTAGGGGACTTTTGGCGCAGCCATTCAGATTCCCTGGCCGAAGTCGAGGATGGGCCGTACCTCGACAATCTCGAATTTCACCAGGTGTTTCAGAATCTCCGCCGCATTGCCGATGCGTGCCTTGATGCGTGCCTTCACCTCATCAAAGCGCGGGCCGGCCTCCTCGAAGGAAAGGGCCCTGAGATAGAGGCGGCAACCCTCGGCGGCCATCCCTGTTTTGCCGTGGAGGACCACAAAACAGGCGGCATGCGGATTTTCCTTCAGATTGGCAAAGGATCTGTTATCGCCGAACATGACGAGAATCGTACCGTCATCGGCAAGCTGAAATGATCCGAAGGCGGCGGCGTTTGTCTTTCCCGTTTTGCCGGAGGTGGCAAGGATGTTCCACCTGCCGTCCGCTTTGAGATATTCTTTCACGGTGTCACTTATCTGCATATCATTACCTCCTCACCGCTGCAGGCGGTTCCATATCACTTCAGTGAAGGGCAGAACCTTCACGGACCGGTTTCCTCTGCCCGTAAAGAAAGGTCCATTTCAGGAGGCGCTCAACGGCCTGGGGAAGCTGACCGAAATGGTCGACAAACTGTATGGTTTTCCCATACTGGTTAATCATGGCGCTCCGGTCCTTGCAGCCGCACCCGAGGGTCACGAGATGGATATTCAATTTTCCACAGTAGTCGATGCCGTAGCGCACATCGCAGCCGAGATTTGACTCTCCGTCGGTCACGTGAATGAGGAGCTTTCTTCCCGGATGCCGCGGCATGAAAAGGGCAGCGGCGATGAGCGCCTGTCCGGAAGCGGTTTGGCCATTGGGCGGCACCGAAAGGAGCCGTCTCTCCTTGATGAGCCGCGAAATCATGCATACTCCGTCCATCTCGAAGTAGGCATAGGCCTGCAGGTGATGGGTATTTCCGAGAAGCGCCTTTGCTATATTGGCAACGGTATTTTCAACAATTCGCCACTTCTTTCCCCGCATGGATCCGCTCGCGTCCATGAGAAAGGTCACGTTCCAGTCCGGCGAGGGAAGCGACTCGACCGCTTTGAAACAGCGTCCCGTGACTGAAGCCCTGTAGAGGCGGCGCCGGTCGATTTTTCCCCCCGCAAGTCCCCGGCTCACCATTGTCCGCCGTGCGGCATAGTTCTGAAAGACCGCCTTCAGACGCCCCACAAGCCTGCGGTCCACCACAGGATGGGCGGGAATATTAAAATCCCATCTCGATGTGGGAACAACCTCCGCGTGCTCCTGTCCCACCACGGAGAGGATGAGCGGGGTGATATCCGACGAGGTGGCGGCAAGACGGGTTTCAATTTCCCTCACAAGAAGGGGGGAAAGGGGGGCGAGGGCAGCGGGCTGGGGTTTGTTTCGCGTTCCGGAACTTTCCACCTGCGCCGTCGACTCATACCAGTGAAGCTTCTTATCCACTATTTTCCATGAGGCAACGAGCGGATGTATGTCATTCCACGCGGTGCGGTAGAGTTCCGCCCTGAGGGCGCAGCGTGCCGTCACGCTTTGCGATGCCCGGCTTATTTTTCTGATTTTTTCGGAAAGATCCTTCAGGAGTGCACACGGCTCACGGTAGGAATCCGCCGTTTCCCGGATATGCGATTCCCCCCACGAGGATGACCACCAGAGAAAGAGAAGCATATCGAGAGAGACCTCACCATGCCAAGAGGGACTCTGCATCGCTGCACACAGGTTCCGCCTCGTCCGATCCGTGTAGAGACCGAGAATGGAATGTTCGACCACACTGTCCACGTAAATATCTTCGGCGGTATGAATCAGTTTCTGCAGCCCCACGAGCGATAATCCCGACGTCCGTGAAAAATCCGGCTCCATCAGTTCCCAGACGCGATCGCTCCACTCGATCCGGTGGAGCGCCTCGTGTATCACGAGACCTGCCACTTCATCCACCTTCCCGGGCGGCACGGGATACCGCCCCATGACGGTGGCGGGATCGATGATGATGGCAGCGCCATCCCCGCCGGACATGCCTGCATATTCGACGCGGCCCGCATTCGCCCCAAGGAGGCCCGCGACTTTCCTGAGCGCCCTGAGGAGATTGGCAAGCTCCGCTGATTCGACGGAAGAGATATTCCTCCGCCAGTACTCAGACAGTGATGCATCTCCTGTCAGGCTTTGCTGTGCTTGATTAAAATCCATCATTGACGTTTCTAATACTCCTCATACCCCTTCCCCGCATCCTTCTCCCTGAGTCCGAGCTCGACATGAAGCGACAGCAGGATCGATTCGAGTACGTCGTGGCTCATCTGGAGACTGTTGATAAACGCCTCTTTGACCGGAGCGCCCAGGTTCACCAGTTCAGCTATCATGAGGGTGTGCCTCGTGGACACGACCATGGGTTCCTGGGCGTTGCTCCGGAGGCGGTTGGCGACGTTCACGATGGTGAGCGCCTCCGCCTCCCCGATATCCGCCTTGAGCCTGAGCACCGTTGTTTCCACTTCCGGAGGAAGATACTCAAGGACGTTTACATAGAACCGGTCGCGGAGCGCCGCATCGAGCATCTCGGTGCCGATAAACTCATCGCCTTCGTTGAGCGTGGCGAAGAATATCACCTCGTCGGCCACCTTGATGAGTCCCAGTTCATCAAGCCACACCGTGCGGTTCTCGGACAGGACGGAAAAAAGCATATTGAGCGCCTTCGGGTGTTCGGGCCTGTTGATTTCCTCCAGGTGAATGACGCAGCGGGGTGTCTGAACGGCGCGCGGGAAGAGAAACTGCTGGTAGTAGGTTTCACCTTTTCTCAGCCGGTGCTCGCCGAAGAGCTGGCCCGGCTCGGAGAGAATCCCTATCTGGAAGGTGGCAAAGGGCCTTTTGTTACGGGCGGCGAACTGGCGCACCAGCGTTGATTTGCCGCAGCCCTGCTTCCCCGCCACCAGTACATTCACCGGGTGGCGCTTCGCGAGAGCCGCGATTCTGTCGAGATTTTCCACCACATCTCTTTTGAGAAAAAAATGTTTCTCCGGTTTCGGCACCTCAAGGTCTTTGTCGCGTTTCATGCATCTCCCCATTTCAAATCTTGATTTCACTGTTGATAGCTTCGTATAAAGTCAGCACGTTGTTACTCACGCGAATGTGGGGAATCGTACCACAGTAACTGGATTCCCGCCTGCGCGGGAATGACGGGAAAAGAATGCCTCACATTGTTTTTTTTCGAAGACATCACTATGCAGTCTCCCGCCTTGTCCGTCACCATACCCGTGCCACCGGTGACGGATCATGACCTTTCAGCCCATCCTCTAAAACAGGAGTTCCCTCTGGCGCGCCATGATGAACTCGCCGAGCTGAGGGATGTTCCAGCGCCTGTTCATTTCCGAGAGCCGGGAGATGATGCGCCGGGCTTCGTCCCGCACGGCGGGATCATTGCTTCTGGGAATGGCGGCCAGCGTCCGGGAAAGCTCCTCCATCTGCTGTTCCTCGTTTTCCAGTGATTCCGCCCTTGAGAAGACGCACTCCGCCCCACACCGGGGACAGCGCCGGAGGTCCGATTCACCGCAGGCGGGACATCCGTTTTTACACAGATACGTAAATTCGAGATGATCCGCGGTGTGTCCGCATTTGTGGCAGGTTATATCCATACTTACATCCCCCTGCAGGCAGCTGTCTCTCAAGGACGCCGCCGGGAAAAAGGAAAACCGGCGGCGCTTTAAGAGACCCGCCTTCTTCACCGGGAGTCTCGGGGAAATTCTTGCCCGGATGACGTAATCAGCACACCGCCGGCAGGCCTCACGGCGGTGTGCTCATGCACTATACATTCGCTTTCGCATCCTCTGCGAGGTCCTCGATGCCCGCCGACTTTCCCCACGGGGCCTCGCCGGGCGTCACCTTCTGCACGACCGCCGCCTTCAGTTCATCCACGGCGAGCCATGTCTGGCAGTTTGGACACTGCCGGAGCGTAATCGGTGCGTCGATCCGCGCATTGTACAGGTACCGGAACCTTGGAACCGGTCCCTCAAAATTACATTCCACGCATTTCATAGAGTCACCCTCCTTTATCCGCACGGGGCGGATTCCGGTCATAACGTTGCGCTGCATCACATTGACGTCAGCCGCCCGTCATCAGATTCCCTGGACGGTACGCTGGATGATATTATCCTGCGTCTTCCGGCTGATATCCACGAAGTGGGCACTGTAGCCCGCGACCCGAACGATCACCTCTGAAAACTTCTCCGGATCCTTCTGTGCGGCACGAAGTGTCGCATCGGAGACCATGTTAAACTGGACGTGGTCATTGCCGAGGTCCGCCCAGGTCTTCATGTACGCCCTCCAGAGCTGATAGCCCTTCTCCCCGGCAAGCTGGCTCGGCGAGAGTCTCTGATTCAGGAGAAACGCCCTGCCATGGCCGATATGATCAATCTTGCCGCATGACTTCAGGACCGCCGTGGGACCGTTCTTATCCAGCCCCGGTCCGGGTGAGACACCACCATCGTAGAGCGCATCGCCAAGCCTGCGGCCGTTGGGCAGCGCGCCCACGATGTTCGCGTAGTGGATGTTGCCGCTCACGTTCTCGGGGAGAATCGGCCAGTTGTTCCCGCAGGGGCACTTGATTTCCTTGGAAAACCGCGCGCACTCCTCGAGACACCGGATCATGATATTGTCAACATAATCGTCGTCATTTCCCCACTTGGGCGCGTTTCTCACAAAGTCGAGGCGCATTTCCTCGTACCCGTCCCAGTTCGCCTCGAGTGCCGTGATGAGCTGATCCATGGTATACTTCTTGTCGTCAAACACGAGCTTCTTCACCGCCGCGAGAGCATCCGCGTTTTCCACATAGGTGAATGCCGTAATCCAGCAGTTCCCCCGCTCGCCCACGTAGCTCACCGCATCAAGACCGGACTCAACGGCGCGTTCCGATATGCCGGAGAGGAACGGCCTCCCGAAGAACTCGGGGTCTTTGTACCTCCCCAGATTTACTGTACGTACGAGCAGGCTGAATATCCATTCCATCTGCCTCACCCATGCCCGGAAGAGCTGTTCGAAGTCGGTGAATTTCCTGGCATCACCCGTCTTCGGACCCATCTGCATATTCACCACGTAGTCGTAGCCGTTATGAAGCGCGTACTCGACGATCTTGGCGCAGTTGGCCGTGGCCGAGGCCATACGCATGGGCTGGAACCCGTGTTTCGTCGTCGGGTTCGGTGACATGCAGGCCTGGTGCACCCAGGTGCGTGCCTCCTCGAGCGGGTGGCCGTGCCAGTGCATGGCATTATTGATCAGGATGGGATCGTTTCTCATCGAGGGATACCCGAGACCATGACGAATGCATTCAAAAATCTCGCGCATCACCTCGTCCTTCACCTTTGGATGCCATCTGAAGGCAAAGGTCGGGTTGGCGACTCGTACGAGCCGGGCCGCCTGCAGAAAGGCAATGGTGAGATCATTGCAGGCATCCGACCCGTCCTGCTTGACACCGCCCAATGTCCACACCCAGGTGCCGGTGATGCCCTGGAGCCCTTCACGGGCCCACCGCGGCGCGAATCCGCCCACCTCGTAGGCCCTGATCATGAATTCGCCGACGAGGTCGAGGGCCTCTTCCTTCGTGATACTTTTTTCTACATTTACATCCTTGTCATAATACGGCCCGTGGTAGTAGTCGGGACGTGAGGGCCAGGCACCCTCGTGGGCCTCGAAGCGGGCGAGAATCTGGATAAAGTGGTCGTACTGAAGCGATTCCTGGAGGTTCCGTGGAGGTTTTGCGGGTACACGCTCGCAGGTCTCAGCGATGCGGAGCAGTTCTTTCTTCCGCTTCGGGTCGGTCTCAAAGTTCTCGGCAATGATGCGGGCGAGACGTGCGAAGCGCTTCGCCCAGCGTATCGACGCCTGGAGCGCCGTCTTCATGGCAATCCAGTTCTGAATGCGGTCATAGAGCGGGAGGATATCGGGGCCGGGAAGCCCGATGGTGCGATCTTCCGCCTTCTCGATGCTGGCATCGATTTCCGCGATGATATCCTCGAAGCCGCGCTTGCCCGTCATGAAGTATTCGTAGTTCTTGCCCGAGTAGCCGTAGGCCGATGTGGGCGCACCCCAGCCGATGGCGCCGCTCAGGAATTTCACCGCATCCTCAGGATCGAGAACACGTGCGAGCTTGTCTATCGCCGTCTGGCCGCCCCAGTAGGCGTTGAATTCGGCGATCTTCTTCAGTGATTCTTCCTGCGGCTCCGGCATGATGCCGGGTTCGTTGTAGAGTTCCTCGTTGACCATGCTGGCCCCGTCAAGGCGCCAGGTGATCGTATGAGGCGCGCTGCCCATGTACCCCATGATCTGGGCGTGGTCGGTGATAAAAATCGTAATGTTGTCGAGCACGTTTGAGTTCGTTTTTGCGCGTCTCAGCATAATCGGGTCGAATCTCCAGAAATCCCACGCCTGGGTGAAAAGAGTCGGCAGTTCGAGATCGACCTTGATACCGGGCGCATAATTTCCTCCCAGCGCACCCTTCTTCCATACCGCCTTCCTTAGATAATCGAGCCTTTTGGACCGCTTTCTCTCGGCGATCCACCACCATTCCTGCTTCTTCTCGAGTTCTTTCAGACTCACCTGTGCCGGTTCTGCCATGGCAATACCCCCTTTGATAAGGCGCCGCACTCCCGGGTTCTCCCGGAGTCACAGCCGGTTATTTTTTCTCAAACGATTCACACTTCGCCGCATCCTTTTCGGCAGTCACGGGCTTGGCCTTGTAATATGCCTGCCTGGGATCGACGACTCTCTGCACGCAGTCACCCTTTTTTGGATCCTCTTCCAGAGAAAAGAATTTCCTGCATTCCTCGCACTTGGGCATACCTCGCACCTCCTTCGGTATTTTTTATTTCTCTTCATCACCTGAACGTATCCCGCACCCTACACCTTTTCCATCTGCCGCTGGACGCGCCGGTATGCCGGGTCGGCGCATTCGTAGCCGTCCTTGTCAATGAGCTCCATGCGAACGAAGTGACTGCACCGGAAGCCGTCGACATTGAAAAAGGTGATATATCCCGCTTCACCATCCATCACGTAGACAGGAGGATCGACTGCCACATTCGATCCCATTTTCAGAATACGGCATGCGCCGCGACCGTCCGAGGCATAGGCATTCTCGGAAAAATTTTTGCAGAGGGCGCAGGCCTTCTCGGGAATTTTCTCCCGCTCTTCGACACTTTTCTTTGTGGTCGACTGCTCGAACATGCTGTCTTTTACCTGACCCCACTGGTCTCGTCTTGACATTGGTGGTATCCCTCCTTCGTAAAACTCCTTGTATGGCACACTACATCTCAGCCGCCCTCGTCCCCACAAACTCGAACCCGGAACCGCCCACGGACGTCCTGATGCCCTTCTCCCGGTAGAGCTCCGCATGAATCTCCAGAAACGACGGTTCCATCGCCTCGATTTGCCCGAACTCCCAGTCAATGCCCAGCCACCCGTACTTGTCCTCGCACCAGTTGTGATAGGGCAGCAAGTCGAGCCGCGCAATCCTGCCGGGAAGTGCCGAGAGAAAGCGGCTCGCCTCCCGGTGAAATTCGATGTCATCATTGAATCCCGGCACGACGGGAATACGCACCCATACCTCGGTCTCCGTGCGGGTAAGCTTCGCGAGGTTCGCGAGAATCAGTTCATTTCCGGCACCTGTCAATTGTTCGTGTTTAAGGGAATCGAGATGTTTCACGTCGTAGAGGACGATATCCACATTCCCTATGAGGCGTTCCAGCACTTCCCAGCTGCAGAATCCGTTGGTATCCAGGCAGGTATGAATGAGGCGCTCACGCGCCCCGGCCAGGAGCAGATCGCTGAATTCCATATGCATTGTGGGCTCGCCACCGGAGAGTGTGAGACCTCCTCCGGAATTGGCGTAAAAGGGTCTGTCTTTCTCGACCACATCGAGTATTTTCTCAACGCTCATCGGCCTGCCCACGATCTCAAGTGCCCCGTAATGGCACGCGTCGATGCACTTCATGCACAGCGTGCATTTCCCCCTGACAATCTTATGATAGGTGGAGCCTTCCCGCTGCGACACCTCGGGCGGCACGGGCGGATTTACGGCATCGTCCCCGCAGGCTTCCAGACAGGCGCCGCACTGTACGCAGAGACGGCGTTTCCAGTAGATTTCCGGGTAGGAGGTGATTGTTTCAGGATTGTGGCACCAGGCACAGCGCAGGGGGCAGCCTTTCAGATACACATTGGTCCTGAATCCGGGCCCGTCATTGACGGCGAACCGCTGGATGTCCGTAATCAGCTCCCTGGCTTTCATGACGTTCACCTCTTCCGCGACCGCGTGACCGTTCGTGCTCCCTGTCGTCGGGCGCTATAGCCCCGCGGTGAAACGATTCATATTGTCCATCGAATCAATTTCGTCGAGCCGCTCCGCCAGTTCTTCCGTACGTTTTTTTCCGAGGACCGGCTCGGTGAGATCAAAAAACTTGCTCCGCACGCGTTCCTGCTTTACCGGAAGCGACGGTATCTGCTGGAGGATATCCGAAAAGGCGCTCGCCACGTCCCCCGATGCCTTCACCACCTCGACGCGCGACTCCAGTGCCGTCATCCCCGTATCGAGTATGACGGTAATCTTTTTCATGAGTGCACGGACCGGCGGTGCGTTCACCTTCTCATCGGTAAATGCTTTTGTGCCCGTCTCGCCCGTCAGGAGGGCGTTGGCAACGCAGTAGGGAATGCTGAATTTCCCCTCGAGACCTGTCGCCGGCTCCAGTTTGCCGGCCACGCCGAGGGCGAGCTGCGAAGAGTGGATGCGTATTTCACCGATGTCATCGAGGGCAATATGTTCCTTCTCAATCACGTCAAGGGCGGCTTCCATCGGTGAATGGGTGGCATGGCAGGAGGCGTGGTATTTCTGGGAGAGATTCTGGACGTCCCACCCGAGGCCGAGAAGGGCAACCACGTCGTCGCTGACTTTACCCCGAAACGCCTGGAAAAATCCCTGCGGTCCCTCGAGGATGTCCTCCGCGCTGGTAAATCCCTCACGGGCAAGAAGTGCGGCCATCAGCCCCGACTGGGCCGCACGGCCGGCGTGGAAGGGCTTGCACATGGTTCCGAAGACGCGCTTGAGCCCGGAAGACTGCGTGCCGCCGATGCCGAGGGCGTAGACGGTTTCCTTTTCATCGAGTCCAAGAAGCCGGGCGCAGGCCGCCGCCGCCGCAAGGTGCCCCAGTGTCGATGTGGCGTGCCATCCCGCCATGTAGTGGTCGAGGCTCGCGCAGGCGCCTATGGTGCCGCCGGCCTGGAGACCGATGAGATAGGCGGTGAGAAATTCATGACCCCCCTTCTTCTCCCATTCCGCCAGCGCGAGGAGCGCCGGAAAGAGCGTCACCGAGGGATGGCCGAGAAACGAGACCAATGTGTCGTCATAATCGAGGGCGTGCGACGACGAACCGTTGATAAGGGCCGCCTGGCACACGTTCTTTTTCATGCCGTGCCCCAGGATGGTGGCCTGTTCGTACCCCCCCATCATGTCGGCGAACTCGATGAGCTTCGCCACCAGTGGGTCGTCTTTCCCTCCCATGGTCACGGCAATCCAGTCCATGAAGGCAACCTTTGCGTGGTCATATGCCCATGGCGGGATGCTCGAAGAATCGGTGGAGACGATGAATCGCGCCAGCTTCGCCGTAAGTCCCGCGCCGTTATCCGCCATACTCTTTCCTCCTCACCATGCACGCTTCCTCAGAGTTTCATTGGTTCCGCTTCACCAAACACATCCCGCATGACATCGCAGATTTCCTGAAGCGTGGCGTCGCGCTCCACGCAGTCGCAGATGGGGGGCATGAGATTGGCGGTTTCGTCTTTCGCCTTTTCCTTAAGTGTCTTCAATGCCGATGCCGCGGCATTGCCGTCCCGCTCGCGCCTGAGTGCCGCAAGCGCGGCTTTCTGACGCTCTTCCGCCGTCTTCATGAGTGCCGGGTCGTAGGTCGCCTCGAAAACCCGGTTCACTGAGACCTCGATTTCATTCGGCCCGGTGAAGGAATTCACGCCCACTACGAACTCCTTCTGGCTTTCGATGAGTTTCTGGCGCTCAAAGGCGCTTCTTGCCACCGCCCGCTGCATGTATCCATTTTCAATGGTCACCACGGCACCGCCCATTTTCTCTATCTTTTCCATTTCGGTGAGCGCCGCCTCTTCAGTCTGGTCGGTGAGTGATTCCATGAAATAGGACCCTGCCCAGGGGTCGTTCACATCCGTAACTTTGGCTTCGTAAATCATGATTCTCGTCGCGTCGAGCTGGAGCTGCACCGCTTCCAGGCTATGCCCCAGTCCCAGTGGTTCATCAAAAGGCGGAAATGCGCCCGGAATCCCGCCCGACATGCCCGCGGCGATGCCCCCTACCACGGCACGGGCAAGGTTGTTGAGCGGCCGCTGGAGGGTGGTACTGGAGCATCCGATATGAGCGGTGATGGGCTGGCGTATCATCATGCTCCGGGGGTCCTTTGCACCGAACCGCTCCTTCAGGATGCGCGCCCACATCCTCCGCGCCGCGCGCTGGAAGGCAATTTCATGGTAAATCTCCATGCTGCCGCCGAAGGCGTTGAAGGTGAACTTCGGAGCGAACTCGTCAACGGCGAGGCCGCCCCCGATGCCCGCCTGGAGATAGGCAATGCCGTTCGCGAGCGAGAAAGCGAGATCCTGTACACGCGTGGCGCCCGCCTCCCTGATATGATAGCCGCCGATGCTGTTGATGTTGAGCGCGGACATGTGCTTCGTGATGAAGACGCAGGTATCGCGAAAGAGGCGAAGCGACGGGCCGGGTGGGTAAATATACGTCCCGCGGGCGATGAACTCTTTCAGAATGTCGTTCTGGGGTGTGCCCTCAAGTTTTTCGAGGGGGATACCGCGCTTTTTCGCGAGGCAGGCGTACATGGCGATGACGACCGCCGCCGGCGCGTTGATGGTGTAATTCGACGGCACCTTGTCAATATCGAGATCCCCGGTATACGCTTCATAGATAATCTGAAAGTCCCTGAAGGAATCGACGGCGACACCCACGCGGCCCACCTCGCCTTCTGCATGAAGACTGTCGGAGTCGTACCCGCACTGCGTGACAAGATCAAAGGCGATATTGGGTCCCCCGCGCCGCCCCATGGATTGCATCCGCAGAAGGTAGTCACGGTAGTCTGCGGGAGTCCCGAAACCGCCGTATTTGCCCACCTTGCCCGCACCACCCCAGTCGGGACGGTAGCCCATCCTCGCCGCATCACCGGCGTAGGCCCGCCAGAAATCAAAGGGGTTATTCCCCGCGGTGAAGGGATACCAGCCGGGGAAACCGACTTTGGAGAGAAAAACGTCGTCCTTCACATCGAGAGGTGTGTAAAATCGCGTAGGGCTCTCCGGCAGATTGAAGCGCTTTACCCGCGGCTTCAACACCTTTTCTTCCCACTCGGCAACGGCCTCTTTCAGCTTTTTCCGGTAATTGTCATCCATTTTCACGACCCGTCCGATGAGGTACGTTTTTATACCCGTGAATCCTGTGAAACCCGGGACCTGATGAAATCGGCAATGGCGGATATCCGCGTTCCCGCCGTGAAGATGCCGGCCACCCCCATGTCTCTGAGCGCGGTCATATCCCCCTCGGGCACAATGCCTCCCACGAGGACGAGTATGTCGTCCGCATGCCGGGCTTTCAATTTTTCGATTACTTTTCCGGTTAATGTAAGATGGGCGCCTGAAAGAACGGAAAGGCCGATCACCTGGACGTCTTCCTGGATTGCGGCATTCACAATCTGTTCCGGCGTCTGGCGCAGGCCGGTGTAAACCACTTCGAATCCCTGATCCCTGAGACCATAGGCGACGACACGTGCCCCCCGCTCGTGTCCATCAAGTCCCGGTTTTGCGATAAGGACACGGATTTTTCCTGCTTCTGCCATTATGTATCCCCCTCACATTGGAATATCGCCGAGCCGTGACCATGGGAATTGAATATGAGATTCAGGTGACTGCGGCCTGAAAGAGAAATGTTGTTAAATATGTAGCAAGTATTATGCCATTATCGGGCAGTATTAAGGTAACAAATTGATATTATGAATATTAATACCTTATCCGTTGAAACCCCTGCACCGATAGATGGACAGATATGCCCACCATCAATGACAGGGGAATCCTTAATAACATATTGATTTAAAAGATATTAGATGTGAATCGGAAGAGGTATGATACAACTGTGTCAACAATGCCCATAGTGGGTCATTAGAGTCCAAGTCGTTTCATCTTTCGTGCGAGGGTCTTGCGGGATATAAGAAGTTCCTCGGCAACCCTGCTTTTGTTCCAGCGGTATTTCTCAAGGGCCTCTTTTATCAGCGCCTTCTCGAGACCGTCCATGTTTTCCTGAAGATTGGGCGTCCGTGCTGGAATCCTGGGGCCATCGGAAACATCACTGCCACGTTTCGGAATATCCCGAGAGGCGGGGGTGAGAAAATCTATCCGCTTCACCGTGAGGTAGCGCTGAAGCACATTCTGAAGTTCCCTCACGTTCCCCGGCCAGTCATAGTTCATAAGGGCCTCGAGCACCTGACCCGAGATGGCGGGGACCTTCCTGTCCGGCGAGTACAGCCGCAGGAAATGCTCCACCAGAAGGGGGACGTCGTCTTTGCGGCTCCGAAGCGGCGGGAGATCGATGGGAATTATGTGAATCCTGTAGAAGAAATCCTCACGAAGCAAACCTTTTTTAGACATGTCGAGGAGGTTTCTGTTCGTCGCGGCGATGATGCGGAAATCTGATTTTTTAGTGAAGCTGCTCCCCACCGGCGAGTAGCCGCCGCCTTCGATGGCGCGCAGGAGCTTCGCCTGCATGTTCATCCCCAACTCCCCCACCTCATCGAGAAAGAGCGTTCCGCCGTCGGCCTCGTCGAGATATCCCAGCTTGTCGCTGTGAGCCCCTGTGAAGGCCCCTTTTTTGTGTCCGAAGAATTCGCTCTCCATCAGGTTTTCAGGAATGGCCGCACAATTCACCGGTATGAAAGGGCGCGAGGAACGGCTGGAAAGGTCGTGAATTGCCCGGGCGACCAGTTCCTTGCCCGTGCCGGATTCGCCGTAGATAATGACGTTGGCCGTGGCGGCGGAAGAGTTGAGAATCATTTCGTACACCGTCTGCATGGCGGCGCTCTTGCCGATGATGCTGCCGAAGCGGTACCTGTCCTTGATGGACGAGCGGAGCGTGACGTTCTCTCTCCGCAGATGAGCCGCCTCCTCCTGCATGGATATTTCCTTCTGCTTGGCCTCTGTAATGTCCCGGGCGGTGACGAGCACCGCGGGATGCCCCTTCCACCGTATGGTGTTTCCGCGTCCCTCCACCCAGATTTCACGGCCCTTTGCGGTGAGCCATCGGGCCTGGAAAAATCTCTCGCCCGAAACGCCCGATTCGAGGGAGTCGAACATCTCCCTGAAGTACATCTCGAAATCCTTCACCACAATGTTCAGCACATTCTGTCCGAGAAGGTGGTTCGGATCGGCATAGCCGAGCATTGATCCGAAGGCATTATTGACAAAGAGAATCTTCGGGCCGTGAAGGAGCGCAACACCCTCGGTCATCCGCTCCGCGAAGATGCGGTAGAGCGCCTCGCTCTCGCGGAGCGCATTTTCCGCCTGCGTTCTCTTGCTGATGTCGAGGCCCATACCCAGAAGGTACTGCACTCCCTCAATCTCGGCGCCTATGCCGGTGAAGAAATAGGGAATGTGCTTTCCGTCCTTCGTTACTAGGACCGCCTCCGCCACACCCTCACCCGTTTTGAACACGTTCTCTATCGCTTCCCGTATGAGCGTCAGATCTTCCCCCTCGAAGAGATCGAAAAGGCTTCGCTCGGTGACCTCCCTGCTCGAATAGCCCGTCACGAGTTCCACGTTCTTGTTCCAGTTATGAACCTTGAACTTGTCGTCGAAGACGAAGAACAGGCCGGGAACGCCCCGGATGAGCATTTCGAAAAACTTGTTTCTGCGCTCATGCCCTCTGATTGAATCCTCAAGGGCGGCGATCTTCTCCGTCGTTTCGTGCATCTCTTTCTTTATCTTGTCATCCGGATGGGATGCCATCTGATACGTCTCCTTGAGTGCCGTGGGCTGAACAAATTGTTTCCGGTGGCCGCAGTATAAAGAAAAGGGGGGAAGGTGTCAAACCGACCTTTTTCACTCTTGACAAGCAATCTAACTTTCGCATAGTCTTCGGCGCCTCATCAGACAAAGAGGTGTTACACGAATCACCAACAGGCACGATCATCAGATTCTGCGTACGAAAAGATATCGAAAGGTGAATATGCAAAAACTCAATCACAAAAATATCTGGCTGCTCGGACGCACATTGATAGTTGTATCGATTATTATCGCCGTAAAGCTGGCAGTTCATGTATTCGGTGTCGAATTTCTGTCAATAAATGTCTTGTTCTCGGGAATAGTCGCCGGCAACGTGTTTTTAATGGGATTCCTGTTGAGCGGTGTCATGTCCGATTATAAGGAAAGTGAAAAAATCCCCGGGGAAATCGCCGCATCGCTCTCGATAATATATACGGAGTGTATCACGTTATTCGACCACAAAAAGGATGAAGGCGCTCAAAAGGGGATGGTCCTTGTGTTGTCTCTTGCCGAAGATATTCAGCACTGGTTCTACAGGAAAGTGCGCACTAAGGATTTATTAATCAGGATTCGCAGTCTGAACAATGTGTTCTACGAGATGGAAAAATCAAGCCACCCTCCATTTATCGTACGTCTGAAAAATGAGATGTCGAATTTGAATAGAATCATCATCAGGGCAGATGTGATCAGGGATACGAGTTTTACTTCGTCCGGTTATCTGATTGCCGGCAGTGTTACCTTTTTGCTGTGCACCGGTCTGGTCCTCTCCAAAATTGAGCCGTTTTATGAATCGCTCTTCTTTGTCGGTGTCATTTCCTTTTTAATGATATTCCTGCTTTTGATGATAGATGATCTGGACAATCCCTTCGGCTATAATGAAAAGTATTCAACAGAAGATGTCTCATTATATTCAATTGAGAGGGTAATAATCGAAATCAGAGAAAGTAACAGTGAAAGAAATATTCAATGATGTGCCGTTTCGTTCATGTGTTAGTGAGACACGCAACTTTCCTTCCTGTATTGTTGTTTATCTTATACGGTCCCTCAGTTCAGTATTACAATCATTAATCACAGAAGACTTGCCTCATAGATGGAACGTAATCCGAATTTCGGAATCTCTTACTGTCCTGGTATTCCCTCTCTGCCGGATTGAAAACGGAATATGTAATACGGACCGTTTGCCTTGATATGTGATTTGCTCTTCAGCATGATATCAGGAATATTACTGTCGGCGATATACACGTAGCCGTCCGGCCCGAAACTTAATCCATCCGGCCACCTGAATAACGGATGCCTAATGAGGGTCTTTTGAGTCTTGTCCTGGCCGATGATGTTAATTGCTCCATCCTCGACAGATGTCACATAAATGTTTCCTTCAGTATCCATGGTTAATCCATCACACTGCGATTTTCTTGAGAAGGTCTCTACCCTGCTGCCAAGCTCTTTGTCCGTCAGAGACGTATCATTCAGGTCTGCAACCCGCGCTCTGTACAGCGTATCGCCAGACATGGGTCCGAAATAGAGCCATTCATCCTGCTTATCGAGGGCAATGGGATCAATCGCAGGATGCATCCAAAAAAGACCGAAGAGCAGGTACATTCTTCTGCCCTTGGAGTTAATTTCATAATCCTGTTCCATCACTGCGGGATGACGCTCAAGGATGCGTCGAGCGGTTTTTGTAATCGTATCATAAATAATAATCGCGGGTTTTTTTGAAAGTACACCAAGGTCCGCAATGTAGATTTTCGCTCCCGACAAATCAATCTGCATGTCCTGAATGTACGAGCCGATACCTGCAATCATAGAAGGAAAATTGAATTCGTGGACAAGCTGGCCTGTCGCAAGGTCAAATGCCAGTAATCGAGGTTGCCGTATACCATGGAAGCCATGATCGAGGGTCCACAGACGATTCTTACTGTCAATGCGAAGGCTGAAAACCTGATCAAAATATGGTTTACCGTCAGGTCGTCTGTGCTGAAACTCAAGATTCGGATAAGGTACCGGTTTACCTTTCACGAGTTCCATCACTTTGATGTCCGGTCTCGATTCCGCGTGGTAAGTGAAAAATACTCTGCCATCCTTCGAAACAGCCAGATTGCCTGGAGGTTCATCGAGCGTCGCAACAACCTCTACGACAGAATCAGGCAGAATGGGGGATGTGGAAAGGTCGGGGAACGGTCTCCCCGTGCCGCCAAATCTCATATACACTACAATAGCGACAAGCATGACGGCCACGAGAACCAAGGCCACTCCGTACAGCAATACTCTTTTTAATAGGGACAGGAATTTCATATTTCTATTCCTTATCCAGGCCCTCCTGGTACCATGTTGAAATGTGAGTAATATCTTCGGAACTCACCTCTTTAGTTTATTGTCACAGTCGGATAATCGCTACGGGAGAAAAAAGCCACCTTGACTCTAAAGTGCATGGTGGCATTATTTGCGCATTAAATATTTTTTATCACATCTGTCCAAGATAGCTTTTAGAAATTGAAAGGGTGCACACAATCAGGTAAAAATTTTTTGACCAGAAAAACAAACCCTGAAAGGAGGCACCCTTCATGAATAAATTTAGCAGTATTTTTGGTCAAATTCTACACCTTTTTCCGAAGCGAGAGTTCTTTGATAACGTTCGTGATACCCACGCCGACCGAGGGGCCAAGGGGTTCAGTTGCGGGGACCAGTTCGTCGCCATGATGTTCTGCCAATTGGCACAGGCCGACTCCCTGATCGAGGTCTGGGATGAGGAACATGAAGAGGTCATCGTGCTGTTGACTAACCACCTCCAATTCGGGGCCACGACGATTGTGTCCATTTACAAGGACCGCTGGCAGATCGAGATCTTTTTCAAGACGATCAAGCAGAACCTGAAGATCAGGACCTTTGTGGGTACGTCGCCGAATGCCCTCCTGATACAGATTTGGACAGCATTGATCGCGATCCTCGTGTTGAAGTACCTGAAGCATCGGTCTCGGTTTAAATGGTCGCTGTCAAATCTGGTGGCGATGCTGC
>JAPLJO010000130.1 GCA_026388515.1 Deltaproteobacteria bacterium
TCCCTTCAGATATTTCGAGAGCGCCTCGGCAATTGCCGCTCCCGCGACGGCGGCGGTGCCCTGGCCGATGACAAAGATGCGCGTGAGCGTCCGTTTTTCCAGCGCCTTTCTCAGCCGCCGTGGAATGATTTCATCTCCGAGGTTGAAGGTGACGCTGGTTTTTCCCTTCACGTCGCGAACCAGAGTATATTTGCCTCTCATGGTCTTCTGGACCGAGTCCGGCGCCTCGAGAATTTCCTTCAGGAGAAAGTGGGGGTAATTTTTCCTGTCGATATCGCGGGTGGTGATTTCGGCCTTCTGCACGCCGCCGCCGGAGAGATCAACGGGATGACCGTCATAGTACCAGCCCCGGAGTCCTTCAAGGCCGCCCTGACGTCTGTCGAGGATGATAACCTGACCTCTGGTCTTCGGGTTCCCCGCGACCCGCTCGCGCTCACCGTCCAGCTTGACAAACCAGGGCGTGACCTCCACCAGACCGTAGAGTTCCGATGAAAACATGTACTGGTCATCGGATATGCCGATGTAGAGCGACTGCCCGCTTCCCCTGAGCGCAAGGAATACCTTTCCCGGCTCGAGGTTGCTCTCCATCGCGATGGCGTGGGATCCCTCGAAGCTGAGGAGCGCGCGGCGGAACGCCTCGGCGAGATCATAGCCCTCGGAGAGGTAGTTCTCGATCATGAGGGGTATGATCTTGGTGTCCGTCGTGACGTTTGCATCGATGGTGTCGCCCTTCGCGGCTTCGAGTGATGCCCTGAGGGCGGGATAGTTGTCCACATCGCCGTTGAGCGCCACATTGATGGTCCAGGCCCCCTTCCCGTAGCGCGGGAAGTCCTTCTCGGGAATGAGAATTGCTCCGTGCTTTTTCAGTTCCGTACCGACGGTGAAATTATCTATGGGGTGGCAGTTGCTTTCCGTGATGGAACCCACGGAGGCCCACCGGGTGTGGCCGAGATACATGTCGCTTACCGCCGCGAGACTGACGGCGGTCCGGAGTATCCGGTCGTTCCTGATTTTGTCCCGGAGGTATTTTCCATTCTCGCCCAGGGCGCCCGTCACGGAGGCCTTTTTGTAGGTGAAGGCAATCGCGGCGCGGCGCTGCCCGGAGGTGATGCCGGAAATTCTGATGGCCCCGTCAAAGAGATCCCGGGGCTGCGTCCTCTGCACCCACTCGGACTTGAGCCCCTCTTTCGCGATGTCCTTCTGAAGCTTCTCCATCACCGCGGCGGAAGCGAGCTCAAGTGATACCTGGATCCCCGCCGAATCTCTTCCCCGCACCTCGAGACGGTCCAGGGCGCCGAGAATGAGGTAAATTTTGCGGTACGCCCTGAATTCCTCCCGGGTGATTTTCTCAGGTTTGCGCGAGGCGAGAAAAAGAATGCCGGGAACGCTTGCGATAATATCCTGGGTGAGCGCCCAGAGAGAATCCTTCAGGGCGAGGAGCATCGTGTTCGCGGATTCCATCTCTTCCGATTTGAGATCCGGGAGATGACGCTCCACACGGGCTTCCTCTTTTTCAAGAAAGGATCCCATTTTCCGCGCGAGCAGCTCGAGCTTTTCAAACTCACCGGGAGTAAAGAATACCTCCTCCAGCGACGATCCCCACTTGAGGCGGAGTATCGCGCGATCAAGCTCCTCCATGGTCCCGGGACCTCCCAGGTAGAGGGATTTCAGCCGGGCAGGATCCATGAGGCGCTCGAAGGAATGCGCCTCTATTTTCCGGAAACATTTCGCGAGCGCTGCGGCGGTGAAGCCTCCGTCGCGCTTCTCGCCGGTCTTCACGGTGAGAATACCCGCAAGTCCGCAATGGAGGGTGTCCGCAATAACGGGACAGATGATGACCGTGCCGGGGGAGACATGGCGGGGGTCCTTCCCCAGCGTTATGGAGATGTTTTTGAGACGCTCCCGCACCGCGCGGAGCATCGTCATTACCAGACTTTCCATCATGTGATTCCCCGTGTGCCGGAATACCCGCCCTACTTCAGCCGTGACACCTTGCGAGGCGACACCGAATCGGAATCCGATGCCGAACCCTTCGCATCAATGGACGAAAGCGACGCCCCGATAAACGCAGAGAATAGCGGGTGAGGTTTTCTCGGCCGGGATTTGAATTCGGGATGAAACTGACATCCAAGAAACCAGGGATGGTCGGCAAGCTCAATCATTTCCACCAGGCGTCCGTCCGGGGATGTGCCGCTGATTTTTATTCCATCCTCCGTGAGGACATCCCGGTACGTATTGTTGAACTCGTAGCGGTGGCGGTGCCGTTCACGGATGGCGAGGGTGCCGTACGCTTCGAATGCGCGCGTGTCCTTGTCGAGGACACAGTCATACGCACCCAGCCTCATGGTGCCGCCTTTATCGGTGACGGACTTCTGTTCGGGCATGAGATCTATCACCGGGTAGGGGGTATCCGCATCGAACTCGGAGCTGTTCGCCTTTTCAAGGTGGCTCACGTTTCTCGCGAATTCCACGACCGCCATCTGCATACCGAGACAGATGCCGAAATAGGGGATACGGTTGACCCGCGCATGGGTGATCGCCATTATCATACCCTCGATGCCCCTTTTGCCGAATCCTCCCGGCACCAGAATGCCTCCCGCGCCGTCGAACTGACCGGCAACGCCCTCACGCTCGATCTGTTCCGAGTCGATGAAGCGAAGCAGTACCCGGCAGTTATTGTGAATGCCGCCGTGAACCAGCGCCTCGTTGAGGCTTTTGTACGAATCCGTCCAGTCCACGTATTTCCCGACGATGGCAATTGTCACCTCGCGGGCCGGATTCTTGATACGCTGCACCAGTTTGTCCCACTCGCCGAGGTGAGGCTGTCCCGTCCATATGTTCAGAAGCTCGACGATCTTCTGGTCCACGCCCTCGCTGTGGTATATCAACGGCACCTCGTAGACGCTCTCCACATCTTTCGCCGTGAAGACGGCGTTCTCTTCCACGTTGCAGAAGAGCGATATCTTCGCCTTGATATCCTTCGAGAGGAAATTTTCAGTGCGGCAGAGAAGGATGTCCGGCTGGATGCCGATTTCTCTGAGCGCCTTGACGCTGTGCTGGGTGGGTTTTGTCTTCACCTCGCCCGCCGTCTTGATATAGGGAACCCAGGTGAGGTGGATAAAAATGGCGTTCTGCTTTCCCACCTCATTGCGGAACTGCCTGATCGCCTCGAGGAAGGGAAGGCTCTCGATATCTCCCACGGTACCTCCCACCTCGACGATGGCGACGTCGGCGCCGGCGGCCGCGTCCCGTATGCAGTCCTTGATTTCGTTCGTGATGTGGGGGATGACCTGCACGGTTCCGCCGAGATATTCACCATGGCGCTCCTTGGAGATGACGGAAAAGTACACCTGACCCGTGGTGAGGTTGTTTTTCTTCGTCATCGGCATATTGGAGAAGCGCTCGTAATGGCCGAGATCGAGGTCGGTTTCGGCCCCGTCGTCGGTAACGAAGACCTCGCCGTGCTGAAAGGGAGTCATGGTGCCCGGATCGACGTTGATATAGGGATCGAGCTTCTGGTTCGAAACCCGGAGCCCCCGGCATTCAAGAAGCGCCGCGATTGACGCCCCCGCCAGTCCTTTGCCGAGCGAGGAAAGAACCCCGCCGGTGATGAATATGAATTTTGTTCTCATGGCTGTGACTCCGTCCCGCCGCCGGAGGTGCTCATTCACCCGTCCGGCACGGCGTATGGCATATCATAATGGATTTTATTATTCCAGTTTTTGACGTCGCACGGCGCGTGAATGGCATTTTTTACCTCGCCGCCGGCTATTCTGGTGATGCGCTCTCGATCTGAATAGCGCCACGCGGGCAGACCCCGACACAGGTGTAGCACAGGGTGCAGCGCTCCGTGTCGATTGTGAAAATCTCGCCGTTCCGGGAAAGCGCCTTCTGGGGACACCGCTCCACGCAGGTATCGCAGAAAATGCAGGTCCCGCAACTTATGCAGCGGTCCACTTCGGAGGATTCCGACCCGAAGTAGAGCGGGATTATACTGCGTTTCGGCACCTCGTTCTTTTCCGGGTAGAGGAATTCTTCGCCGGAGAGCACCGCATGAATTTCCATCGCCGCGAGCCTTCCCGATCCGATGGCGTCGGTCACAAGCCCCGGCTGCACAATGTCGCCGCACCCGAAGATTTTCGGGTCGCCCGTCCTGAAGGATTTTTCCCCCGTGACCAGAAATCCCCGCTCGCTGATGAGTACCGACTCCGGGAGAAACGAAGTCTCGGGCGACTCGCCGATGCTGAAAAAGACAACGTCGGCTCTCAGCGTATCCCCGTCCTTGAAATACACCGTGGTATCATCGAGCTTCTCAATTGACCGTGGCCACAGGATTTCCGTGCCCTTTTCGAGGGCGAGATCACGCTCCCTGCCGAAGGCGAGAGGTTTCTGAATATCAACGGCCGTCACCTTGACCGCGCCGAGACGCCAAGCCTCGCAGGCAATGTCCATTCCCACATTCCCGGCGCCGATGATGACCACATGCCTCCCCGCGAGATCCATGGGTCTTCCCTCGCCGATATCGATGAGGAACGTGAGTCCCGAAAGAATCCGCCCCCCGCCGGAATAGGGAATCCGTTTCGTCACGTGGGCGCCTGTCGCGACCACGACGACATCGCTTGCCCGCGCGATTTCATCGAATTTCTTTCTGTCCACACGGACGCCCATGGAAAACTCGATGGGGAGCGATCTGATGCGCTTCACATCGCGCACCAGCACATCCTCGGGAAGCCTCTCTTTTGGAATCGCCATTCTCACCTTACCGCCGATGTCGCCGGCGGCGTCATAGAGACGCACGCGGTAGCCGCGACGTGAGAGCTGCCACGCCGCGGAGATGCCCGCAGGGCCCGCGCCGAGAACGGATATCACTTCCCGCCGTTCTTCCTTCGCCGTCTCGGGATTCTCCTCCGGGTAGTACATCCGCGCCAGCTCTTTGATGTCCACCGCCCCATCCAGGGCATTGCGGGAGCATGCTTCCATGCAGAGCGCGGGACAGATGGTGCCACACACGGAAAGTCTGAAAGGGGTGTACTCATCCATGAGGCGCTGCGCCTCTTTTACCTTTCCGGCTTTGATGAGATTGAAGAACACAGGCGTCGGAATTCCCGTCGGACAGCGGGATGCGCAGGGCGGCGTCAGGTTGACGTGCACCGGCTTTTTCACTTTTACACTTACCGCCGGCGTGTAGAGGCTCCCGAAGGGCCGGTGACCGCGCCGGGTTATCTTCACAAACTCCGCGGGAACGATTCCTTCGAGATTCACCCCGAGATCTTCGGCATACTCGCGGAGCATATCCGCAAGAAACGCCGCGTCATCGTCATCGAGGTCGCTGAAGACCGCCCCCGTGCCGAGATGATAGGCATTCACGTTTCCGCGGACATAAATGGCTCCCCCATGGATGCCGGTGCCAACGGCATACCCGACGGGGGACTGCTTCACGTCTCCAAGATTGAGGACGACCACTCTGCCCCCCGCCATGTATTCACCGCAGTAATCCTTCGCAGTGCCGCCCACGACGAGCCAGGGAATCCTTGTCATGTATTCCTTCATGTGGATTGCGGCCCGGTATTCCACGTCGCCTTTGATGAATATCCTGCCTCCCCTCATGGAGTGCGCGGGAATTTCGCCCGCCTTTCCGTGGACGATGATTTTCCCCGCATTCATGGTGTTCCCGACGCCGTCCTGGGCGTTGCCGTAGACGATGATGGCGGGGCCGTTCATGAAGGCGCCGAGGTCCTGCCCCGGGGTCCCGTAGACGCGGAACAGGGCATCGCCGTTGAGCCCGCCCCCGATGTACCGCTGGCCGAGGATATTCCTCAGCACGATTTCCTTTTCGCCGCGTGCCAGCGATTCGCGTATCTGTCTGTTGAGCGCCTTGTAGTAAAGGCCCTTTGCTTCAATCGTGAGCATTCCTACGCTCCCGCATGCTGAATTCCGAGGATGGCAAGTTCTTCCGCGTGCAGGCCGACACCGCGCAGCCTGTCACGGTTCCCCCTGAGCGCTTCGATGGCGCTGATGCCCATAGAACCCATCAGTTCCTTGATCTCGTGCCCCCAGGCGTGGAGAAGGTTGGTGAGCGCCTCCGTGGCGTCGTCCACGTCCACGCGTTCCGCCAGTCCGGGTCGGTTGGTGGTGATGCCGTAGGCACATTTGCCGGTGAAACAGCGCTGACACATCCCGCATCCCAGCGCGACGAGGACCGGCGTCCCCACGTAGACCGCGTCGGCGCCGAGACAGATGAGCTTCAGCACATCCGATGAATTCTGAATGCCCCCGGAGGCAACGAGGCTCACCGTGTTGCGTATCCCCTCCTCGGTCAGCCGCCGGTCCGCCGCCGAGATGGCGAGTTCAATGGGAATCCCCGTATTCTGGCGGATCTGCAACGGCGTGGCGCCCGAGCCGCCCCTGAATCCGTCGATGGCGATGATGTCGGCGCCCGCGCGCGCGATGCCGCTCACGATGGGGGCCACGTTATTCACCGCCGAGATTTTCACCGACACGGGCACACGGTACTCCATGGCTTCCTTGATGGCGTAAATGAGCTGGCGCAGGTCTTCAATGGAATAAATGTCGTGGTGCGGCGCCGGCGACAGCGCATCGGAGCCCACCGGTATCATACGGGTTTCCGATATCGCCTCGGATACCTTCTCGCCGGGCAGATGGCCGCCGATCCCCGGTTTCGCGCCCTGCCCGATCTTGATTTCCACTGCGGCCGCCGATTTAAGGTAGTCTTCGGTCACCCCGAACCTGCCCGAGGCGACCTGTACGATGGTATTCGCCCCATAGGTGCGAAGGTTCTTGTGGAAGCCGCCTTCACCGGTATTCCAGAACGTGCCCGCGGCCCGGGTGGCCCTCGCCTCCGCCTCCTGCACCCGGATGTTGACGGCACCGAAACTCATCGCGCCGAACATGATGGGCACTTCGAGCTTCAACTGGGGGCCCACTTCCCCACCGTAGCGGTCCGCCTTTCTTCCCAGGTACCGCCGGATTTCCATGGGTTCCCTCAAAGGATCGATGGAGGGGTTGGTGACCTGACAGGCATCGAACATCATGTGGTCGAAGTAGCGCTTCTGGGGCCCCGTCGCACCCATTCCCACCAGGAGCATGCCTCCCTCGGAAGCGGCCTGCCTCCAGATATTGGCGACGTGAGAGGGCGTCCAGTAGCCGTGAGATGAGTGCATGGGATGCGCCGCGATGTGGATGGCGCCCGTGGGGCACATCTTGGCGCACCGCTGGCAGGCGTTGCACGCCGTCTTGTTCGCCCAGGGCCGGTACCGGACGGTGCCGCTCGCGTCGCGCACGGGTTTCAGCGAAATCTCGCCGAAGGAGCACTCCGTCACGCAGATGCTGCACCTGTTCTCATAATCGCACCGCGCAAGGTCAAACTCGGGGTGGAAGGGAGGGATGATTTTCCAGTTGTTACCCATGCGCTTCATCAGGGCGTCCCTCCTTCACACTGCGGGGGATATCCACAATCACCGGCTCGCCGCCGCGGGGTGACCATATTTCATCCACTTGCGGTGACAACAGCCGGATGCTGCACTCTTCCGATGACGCATACCAGGTCGCGCCTGCTTTTGCGCAGACGACGGGGCGGAGCTTATTGCGGTCATTGAGCACAATGGCGCCGTCACTGTGGGTGAGCACGATGCCGAAGGGACCGTTGATGATGGCCGGCCCGTAAATCTGTCGCAGATACTGCCTCTTTTTGTCGCCCGTTCTGTCGATTTCCTCCCAGAGGGACGGTGCCATGACGAAACAGGCGTCCTTCGAGGCGAGCCCGTCCTTCCTCGTAAGCTTGTCGTAAATGTAGGAGACAACCTCCGTGTCGGTCTTGAGCATGCAGTAGTAGCCGTACATTTCGAGCCACCGCACATTGGTGCCGTAGCTGGTGATTTCACCGTTGTGCACCACTGCTTTATCGAGAATCGTGAAGGGATGCGCCCCTCCCCACCAGCCGGGAGTATTCGTGGGGAAGCGGTTGTGGGCGGTCCACATGTATCCTTTGTACTGTTCAATCCTGAAGTAGTCCGCGATGTCCTCGGGATATCCCACGCCCTTGAAAACACCCATGTTTTTGCCCGAGGAAACCACATAGGCGCCGCCCATCTTGTTGATGGTCATCACGATCTCGACGATGTAATCTTCCTCTGACTGTTCCGGGGCGAGGAATTCCTCGATGGGCTTCAGAAAGTACCGCTTGAAATAGGGTCCCCGCGGGACGCGGTCATTGGGGTAGACGGGAATCTGCTCGGACTGGTAGATGTTGGTCTTGCTCATGAGGTAATTTTCCACCGCCGTGATCGCGGGACTGTATCTTCCACCCTCGTACATGATGTGGAAGGCGTACTTGTCCCTGTTCCCGGGGTAGACGCCGTACACGGCGAAACCGCCGCCCAGGCCGTTTCCGCGATCCCGCTGAATACGGATTGCTTCGCGTATGAAGCTGCCGTCAATCAGGGTGCCGTCGGTATTGATTATCCCCACGATTCCGCACATTTTTCTTTACCTCTTTCGCATCGGCGGATATCGGCAAGCCACATGAAATTCGTATAGAGTGTGAGGGCCTGCAGCTGATATTCCCGCTCGATGCCGTGAAAGGTACGGGGCATCTCCCTGAGGGTCGGCGACTGCTCCATCCATTCCGCAATCATATCTTCCGTCACTTCAGGGTGGAACTGAAGCCCGTAGGCGTTCCGGTAGCGGAAGGCCTGGTGGCGGCATTCCTTCCCCGTCGCCAGGAGCACTCCTCCCTCGGGAATATCGAAGGTGTCTTCGTGCCACTGAAACACGGGCATCACGGAAGATATTCCCTGGAAGAGGATGTCCTTTCTGCCCTCATCGGTAATCTGCACCTGCGACCAGCCGACTTCGCTCCGGGGGGCCTTCATCACCGCCGCATCGCAGGCCCTCGCGATAAGCTGCGCCCCCAGGCAAATGCCGAGGACCGGTATGTTCAATTCAATCGCCCGTCCGAGCCAGGCAAGCTCATCGCGGAAAAAGGGAAAGCGCGTTTCATCATGCACGCTCATCGGCCCGCCCATGATGACCACGGCGTGGATTTCCCTGGTGCTTTCGGGCAGGCGCTCGCCGTTCTCGAGACTCACCATGTGGATCTCCGCACCGCAGCGCGGAAGAAAGGCCCCGAGAGACCCGGGGCCTTCCGATGCCGCGTGGGTTATGATGAGCACTCGATTCATTCTGTCGCTCAGAGTATGGGCAGGTATTTATTCAGCTCGTAGTTGCTGACCTGCATCCTGTACTGATCCCATTCAAGCTTCTTGTTGGCGATGAATTTATCGAAAATATGGTCGCCCAGCGCTTTCCGGACCAGTGCGCTCCGCTCCGTGAAATGTATCGCCTGTCCCAGGCTGCCCGGGAGCGAGTCGATGCCGCGCTCCTCGCGCTCCGCGGCCGTCATTTCAAAAATATCCTCTTCAACGGGATCGGGAAGCTCGTATCCTTCCTTCATGCCCTTCAGTCCCGCTGCCAGCATCACCGTGAAGGCAAGATAGGGATTGCAGGCGGGATCGGGACAGCGGAACTCCATGCGCGTGGCATTCGATTTGCCCGGTTTGTACATGGGAACGCGAATCAGCGCCGAGCGGTTGCGCCGCGCCCATGAAATATAGACGGGCGCTTCGTAGCCCGGCACGAGCCGCTTGTAGGAATTGACCCACTGGGCAACGACGAGGCAGACCTCACGCGAATGCCTGAGGAGACCGGCAATGTAGCTCTTCCCCGCCTTCGAAAGATAATACTTGTCGCGGGAATCAAAAAAGGCATTCTTGCTTCCTTTGAAGAGTGACTGGTGAACGTGCATGCCGCTCCCGTTCTGTCCGAAGAGAGGCTTCGGCATGAAGGTGGCATAGACGCCATGCTTCATGGCCATTTCCTTGACCGTCAGGCGATACGTCATCGCCGCATCGGCCATGGTGAGCCCGTCGGTGTATCGGAGATCAATCTCATGCTGGCTCGGCGCCACTTCGTGGTGGCTATATTCCACTTTGATGCCCATGCTCTCCAGGGCAAGAATCGTGTCGCGGCGAAGCCCGCTCGCCACATCGAGCGGCGTCAGGTCAAAGTAACCGCCGTTATCGAGAATTTCCGGCGCGCCGCTGGAACTCTTAAAATAAAAGTATTCCAGTTCCGGGCCCACATACATGGTATACCCCAGGTCCGCGGCCTCCTTCAGCATGCGCTTCAGTGCATACCGTGGATCTCCCTCATAGGGGGTTCCGTCCGGGTTCAGGATGTCGCAGAACATGCGGGCCGCACCCGTTTCTTCTCTCCCTTCGCCCCAGGGCAGGATGACGAACGTGGAAGGATCGGGTTTCGCCACCATGTCGCTTTCTTCAATTCTCGCGAAACCTTCAATCGAAGATCCGTCAAACCCCATGCCCTCTTCGAAGGCCTCTTCAAGCTCCCGCGGAGAGATGGTAAAACTCTTCAAAAATCCCAGCACATCGGTGAACCAGAGACGGACGAATTCGACCTTCTTGTCCCTGATCTCTCGTAATACGAATTCCTTGTCTTTCTTAGCCATCGCAGGCACTCCTTTCTGGTTTGGTTCTCAAAAAGCATAAAAGGTGCCACGATTGAGACGCGCGGCACCATATTCATATCTGATTGAAATTAAAGGATTACATACCGATCGGCGGTTATCCGGAAGCCTTCATGTGCAGGCGTTATACTACAATAATGTAGGATTACCCCGGGGCGTCCACCTTTATGTACGAAAACGTCTCGGGTCGATCTTGAACTTAAGCACGCGCAGGCCGATGATCCGCTCGCTGGTGCCGAGAATCTTCGCCGTCTGAGCCATGTTGCCGCGGGATGCCTTCAGTGCATCCATGATGAGATCCCTTTCGAGATTATCGAGCTCGCCCTGAAGCGTGCCGAAGGGAACCGTGCCGGTGTATGCCGATGTCTGCAGCGAGGGGGGAAGATGGTACCCGTAGATGACACCCTCGTTGCTGAGAAGCACTGCCCGTTCAATCGAGTTCTCGAGTTCCCGCACGTTGCCGGGCCAGTGATACGCCGATAGCATATCGATGGCGTGGGTACATACCCGGTGCATCCTCTTGTTGTTCGCCTTCGCGTATCGCTCAACGAAGAAATCGGTGAGCAGCATGATATCCGACTTTCGGTCCCGAAGCGGCGGCACATAAAGCGGAAAGACATTCAGGCGGTAGTAGAGGTCCTCCCTAAAGGTGCCTTCTTCCATCAGTTTCTCAAGATTGCGGTTCGTCGCCGCAATCACGCGCACGTCCACTTTGGTTGTCTTCGAGGCCCCCACCCTTTCAAATTCCCTTTCCTGCAGGACCCTGAGGAGCCGTATCTGGACCATGGGCGGGAGGTCCCCCACTTCATCAAGAAATATGGTACCGCCCTGCGCCAGCTCGAACCGACCTTTTCGTTCATTCGTCGCACCGGTGAAGGCGCCTTTTTCATGGCCGAAGAGCTCGCTCTCCAGCACTGTTTCCGGAAGGGCCGCGCAGTTCACCTTGATGAGCGGCTTGTTCGCACGCAGGCTGTTGTAGTGAATCGCGTTGGCGATGAGTTCCTTACCGGTGCCGCTCTCCCCGCGGATGAGGACGGTGGCGGTGCTCTTCGATACCTGGCTTATCAGGCGGTAGACCTCCAGCATTCCCTTGGACTTCCCGATAATATTGGCAGGCTGAAAACGCTCCTTCAACTCGGTCTGGAGGCGTAGGTTTTCCTGGATGAGCATTTCCCGCTCTTCCTGGGATTCCTGGCGGAGGCGGACCGCCTGCGCGACCATGGATGCAATGATCGAAAGAAGCCTTACATCCTCGGCGAGCGATATGGTTTTATCGAAGAACCTGTCGGTGGAGAGTGTGCCTATCACCTCGGCCCCTATTTTGATGGGCACGCATATAAAGGATATATCCTCCCTGCCGAGGTTTTTTCTCGAACCGGTCCTGTCGAGGAAAAGAGGCTCATCGGATATATGAGGCACGATGACGGGCTGCCCCGTTTTCACGACCTTGCCGATGACGCCCTCGCCGGACTGGTAGCGCCCGCGCTTTCTCTGGGATTCCGATAATGCGTGGGCCACTTCGATATACATCTCACCGGTCTTACGATTGAGAAGGGCAAGCGTACCCCGCGTCATGCCCATTTTTTCAGCAAGGGTGTTGAGCACGGGACCGACCACTTCACGGATGTCCATGCTCTTCCCCAGCGCCTGGCTCACTTCATACAGGAGGGAGAGTTCGTTTACCTCCCGCTTTACTTCGCCTTCCCTGCCGTTTGATTCATAGGCCATGGGTTTTCCTGAGACCTTTCCTTATATACAGGATTTCTGTTCCCTGCCGGCAACGCATACTATACAAACCGTTACCGCCCGGCATCTTTCATCCGATATCTTTTGAGTTCGTCCGGGCGCGCCACCCTTACACCATTTTCCGGCATTTAAAAGAAACAACTCCCGGAACGCCTCTCTCTTAAATGCGGCGCATCCTACTACATAATTGTCATTTCCTGCAATATATAAAACCTTGCCGTAGGAATTTCATAACTTTTCAGAGCGCAGGCAATGTATGGAATGTTTCGTATATCTGAATGGTTACTTTACAACGAGAAAATCTGGCACCGAAATTGATATAGACCGAACCGTAGGATTTTACTCAAGGAGGTTTGAAAATGAACAGCGGCGATACGGCATGGATACTGATATGCAGTGCCCTCGTCTTTATCATGACGCCGGGCGTTGCCCTTTTCTACGGAGGCATGGCGAGAAGAAAAAATATCCTGTCCATACTGATGCAGTGTTTCTTCATCATGTGCCTCGTCAGCATCCAGTGGGTCCTTTTCGGATACTCCATCGCCTTCGCCCCTGATTTGGGTTACGGACTATTGGGGGGCCTCGACTGGGTGGGTCTGGGTCACATGGGCACAACACCCAATACGGACTATGCGGGGACGATTCCACATCTTGCCTTCATGGCATTCCAGTTGATGTTCGCCATTATCACCTGCGCCCTCATCGTCGGGGCTTTTGCGGAACGGATCAAGTTCACCGCCTTTGCCGTTCTCATTCTTCTCTGGACCACACTTGTCTATGACCCCATCGCCCACTGGGTGTGGGGCACGGGGGGATGGCTGAAGGGCATCGGGGCCCTGGATTTCGCCGGCGGCATCGTCGTGCATGTAAGCTCCGGTGTCTCGGCGCTCCACATGGCAATTCTCATCGGCAAACGGTGCGGCTACACTAAGCAGGTATTCGCCCCGCACAACCTCCCCCTCACCGTCATGGGCGGCGCGCTTTTATGGTTCGGGTGGTTCGGATTCAATGCGGGCAGCGCCCTCGAAGCGGGAGGTCTTGCAGCGCATGCGTTCGTGACGACCAATACCGCCACCGCGGCGGCGGGCATGACCTGGGCATTCATCGAATGGCGGCGCCTTGGCGCGCCCACCATACTCGGCATCGTCACTGGGGCACTTGCAGGAATGATTGCCATCACGCCTGCCTGCGGGTACGTCACCCCCCTCTCGGCGGTAATTATCGGCATCCTTGGCAGCGTCGCCTGTTATCTTGCCGTGACAGTGCTGAAGACGAAATTCGGCTACGACGATTCCCTCGATGTATTCGGCGTGCACGGCATCGGTGGGATGTGGGGTACCATCGCCACGGGTATCTTCGCGGATAAAGCAGTGAACGCCGCGGGAGCCGACGGCCTCATCTACGGAAACGTCCACCTTTTCCTGGTGCAGTGCCTTTATCTTGTTTCCTGCGTGGCCTTTGCAATCGCCATGACCTGGATGCTCTACAAATTCGTGGATGCCACCATCGGCATGCGGGTTGAAAAGGAAGATGAATTAGTGGGGCTCGATCTCACCCAGCACCACGAATCAGCATACACCGTACTGGAATAGGAGGCACAACATGAAATACATCATTGCCATCATTCAGCCCCACAGACTCGAAGAGGTAAAAGAGGAATTAGAGAAGGCGGAGGTTCATCTGATCACCGTATCAAATATCCTGGGGCGCGGGCGCCAGAAAGGCTATACGGAAGTCTACCGGAACGCACGGGAAGTGGGGCTATTGAAAAAAACGAAAATCGAGATTGCCGTCAACGAGGAGTTTGTTCAGCCGACCATCGACGCAATCATGAAAGGGGCGCACACAGGCAGAACCGGCGACGGAAAAATTTTCGTTCTCGACCTTCACGAAGTCGTCCGCATCGGGACGGGCGAACGAGGCGGCCTTGCGATCGGGTGAAAGGAAAATACGCTGGAAAAAGGACGGGGAGAGGGTCCGGGGGACTATCATTTACCCCCGGAATTCCTATGGCAATTCATCAATACCCATTCGTAATTTTTTGATCTGAGTTACAATGTGATTGAAATTTTCATCAAACATATATGATCTGCTCGTTCGAAAAATATCTTTTGCCAATCTATAAGTTGAACTGTCTTTTGTTTCAGAATTCAAAATATTTCTGACTACTGCCAATGTGTCAGGCTCGGCAATCCTTGCCATATCATGACCGAGAAGTCTGATAGCGGCCAATCGTACATCAAAATTTTCTTCTATTAACAGTTTCTGCTCTTCGTTATAAAGCCGGTCAACATTTCCTGCATCCTCATATTTCTCCATAATGAAAAATATATCCTCTGCATCCCTTGTTCTCGCGGGATAATTTTCATTCCATGAAATCAGCTTTATAAGTGTGAGACCTGGAAGCGTGGGCAATTTTACGTCGAGTTCCGGATCAGAACTCAAGCGGACTGTAATGGAATATTCATAGGCCTCTTGAAAACCAAACAAACTCATAAATATTTCATGCTCGAGAGGCCAGTAGATTCTTTTCTGTTCGTCGGCAATAGAACCAAAAGGAACTATATCCACAAAAAGGCCGTTATTAAAACGCAGTCTCTGCTGTTTCGATGTCGCAGAGAAAAATCCTGTCGATAATAATAAGCTTGTTAATCCATCATACTGATCCCACCTCTCAACTTTCACACCAAGATCAATATCCTCGGTTCTCCGCGTTGATTCCAATCCATAACAGTGCTTCAGGATAATATCCCTCGCATAAGCTCCCACGATGAAAAAGGGAATATTGAGCGATTCTGCGCTGGTCTTAATACAATGAAGAGCCTGGATTTTCTCCTGATCAATCTTCCCCGATACATTGAACAACATGTTCATCATAAATTATTCTCGCGGTTTCAATATTTCTCTCGTTCCCCGTCGCGACAAGATCCGCGTATATCAGGATTGGATGCACTGTATTTTCATGCTTCGCTGCCTCATTATGTGTCCAGAAACGCATGAAGATTTCAACATTACCCCTTGCATCTTTCCTCAGCCGGTTATCAATAATCAGCTTATTTATTTGATCAGCCTCTGTATAAATTGTAACGATTTGCGGTTCCAGATAATGGGTGAGCTTAGCCGCTGCCACTTCGCCACCCCACTGTGCATTGTAGAGGTTCATTCTTTTCTTCCGCCACCAGTCCGGTTCTCCCGTAAAACGACCCAGCATCTGTTTCGGTTTCAACCGTTCAGGATACGCGGTTACCCATCGTTTCAATAACGTATCCTTGTGTACCAGTCTCTTGCCCCGTCCTTCCATATCGATAAGAAACCCAGTTGCCCTTAATTCATACATAATCCAGGTAATGGTCCCAAGTGCAATGCCGGTTTTTGCAGCAATCTCTCTATAGGGTTTGTTCTCCAGACCCTTATTACACAGAAACGCATAGATCACTTTCAGACCCGTTGGATTAAATGCTCTTTTAAGTGGAGTGTGCTTCGGCATTTCAATCTCAAGTGGTTTGTTGCCTTTCACAAATATATAAAGAGGCGGTCTGTTGATATAGGCATTACCCGCCGCATCAATAAATTCCACACCATCTTTCCTTAATTGTTCAGCCATGTCTGCGTTTACATGTCTTGTAATCAACAAGAGGGGGTGAGGTAATTGTCTATTAATTTTATCCATCAGCAACAAAAGCTTGTGTGCCTTTGTGATGGTTGGCTTAACTTCTGCAATATAATCCATTTGTTTATGAGTGGTAATAATTTGAATCAAATAATCAGGGCGCACATCAGGGGTGCGGAAATTCTGTGTATCAATAACCTTAATTTCCACCTTCTCAGCGACATTCTTCTTAAATGCCTCCAGGGCATGCCGAAAGATTCTTTCTTCGGTTTTCATTTCACTCACTACCCCACCTTGGTGTTCATTATATTTGTATGTTCATCGATTGTGAACATATCAAAATAATGAACATGATGCAAACAATTATTCAGAATGTCTAATGCATCTTCTCACGGCTGCTTCCCCCCACACTTCCGTCTTAAATAAACCCGATTTCCTCGGTGAACCACATGGGTGAGCGTTCAAGGTCGATAAATTTCCGTTCGTCTTCAAGCAGCTCATTCTGCGCCTCTGCGCCCTCGGGTGAACCGTAGGCCTCCTCGATGTCCTGAATGCTGTCCCACCACAGCTCCACGATACCGTCAAAAGGCTCCACGGTAAAGCCTCGCGTCATTTGCAGAAGCTCATCAAAATCCGTCTGCAGCGTGTGATTCTGGATGTAGCGCTTGCACCGGAGAATCGGAAGATTCTTCTGGGCCAGCGGGCCGTGCTTCTCCCGCCAGTATTTCTGAAATTCTTCTCTCGAAAGATGGGGCAGACGACGAAGTGCGAAAATCATTTTGATCATGTGAAGCCTCCTGTTTTTTATAGAATGGATCTGATTCTTAGAATCGACATCTCATTTATAGAATACATTCACGCCGCCGCCCATTCCTGCGACAGTACCTCGGCCTGCTCCAGCACCGTCAGCGTGGCTTTTTCCTGTTTATCAGGCGGGTAGCCGTATCGGCGCAGGATACGTTTCACCAGAACACGCAACTGCGCGCGGACGTTCTCACGCATCGTCCAGTCGATGGTAACGTTGGCGCGCACTGTCGTCACTAATTCCCGCGCGATGGTTCGCAGTGTTTCATCACCCAGCACCTTCCCGGCGCTGTCATTGGTTTCGAGGGCATCATAGAACGCAACTTCATCTTCCGAGAGCCCCAAAGCTTCACCGCGAGAGTTCGCCTCGCGCATCTGCCTGGCAAGCCCGATCATTTCCTCAATCACCTGCGCCGCCTCGATGGCCCGGTTTTGGTAGCGTCGCAGCGACTGCTCGAGCATCTCAGCAAATGAGCGCGCCTGCACCACTTTTTTACGCCTTCGTGTGCGGATTTCTCCAGAGAGCAGCTTTCTCAGCAACTCCACAGCAAGATTCCGCTGCGGCATATCCTTGACCTCGGCAAGAAACTCCTCTGAGAGAATCGAGATGTCCGGCTTCTTGAGTCCCGCAGCGGCGAAAATGTCAATCACGCCCTCGGACGAAACCGCCCGCGAAACAATTTGCCGGACGGCGAGGTCAAGCTCTTCTTCTGTCCTTGTCTCGCCCGGCGCGCGTTTGGCAAGGCTGGCCCGCACCGCCTGGAAGAAGGCAACATCGTCACGGATACGGATTGCTTCGGTGTGCGGCACAGAAAGCGCAAAGGCCTGCGATAAGGCGCGCACCGTCTCCAAAAGCCGGTCCTTACCGTCCTCCTGTGCGAGAATATGCTCCTGCGCCAGCGGCAGAATACTCAGCCGTTCGACAGGCGTTCCCTTCATCCACTGGGACCAGCTGAAACCATGGAAGAGGCCGCAGCACACCTCGTACTTCTCCAGCATCAGGGCAACCGCTTCCTGCTGGTCGATGGCGGTCTTCCCCGTACCACCACTTTCAGTATAGATGGCAAGTGCCTGCTTGAGCTCATGGGCAAGCCCCAGATAATCCACCACCAGGCCACCCGGTTTGTCGCGGAAGACTCGGTTCACGCGGGCTATCGCCTGCATCAGCCCATGCCCCCGCATCGGTTTGTCCACGTACATCGTGTGGAGTGACGGCGCATCAAACCCGGTAAGCCACATGTCCCGCACCAGCACCATTTTCATCGGATCTTCCACATCGCGAAAACGATTGGCAAGCGCCTCGCGGCGCAGCTTGTTGCGAACATGGGGCTGCCAGTCGAGCGGGTCGGTTGCCGAGCCCGTCATCACCACCTTGAGCACACCCTTTTCATCCTCTTCGGCACACCATTCCGGCTTCAATGTCGCAATCTCCCGGTGCAACTCTACGCAGATACGCCGGCTCATGCACACCACCATTGCCTTGCCGTCCATCGCCTCCAGACGCTGTTCAAAGTGCTCGACGATGTCCTTCGCGATGAGCTTGAGGCGTTTTTCGGAACCTACAATAGCTTCAAGCTGTGCCCACTTGCTTTTCAGCTTTTCCTTGCGCTCTACCTCCTCGCCCTCGGTTACCTCCTCGAACTCAGGATCGATGCGCGGCCTTTCCGCCGCATCCAGTTCGAGCTTTGCGAGGCGGCTTTCGTAGTAAATCGGTACCGTTGCTTTGTCTTCAACGGCGCGCTGGATGTCGTAGATACTGATGTAATCGCCGAAGACGGCGCGGGTGTTTTTGTCGGTGAGTTCAATCGGCGTGCCGGTAAAACCGATAAACGAGGCATTGGGCAGCGCATCCCTCATGTGCCGCGCGAAGCCATCAATAAAGTCGTACTGACTGCGGTGCGCCTCGTCGGCGATGACCACAATGTTGCGTCGTTCCGAGAGTGCTTCCATCCGGCTCCCTCTCCCCTCTAGTGACGAGGATTGCGGTGAGGGTGATTCCGGAAAGAACTTCTGGATGGTGGTGAAGACCACACCGCCCGCATTCACTGAAAGTTTATCCCGCAGATCCGCCCGGTTTTCAGCCTGCTCGGGCGGCTGGCGCAGTAGATCCCGGCAGCGGGAGAATGTGCCGAAAAGCTGGTCGTCAAGGTCATTGCGGTCGGTGATGACGACGATGGTAGGATTGGCCATCGCCGGTTCCCGGATCATCCGCCCGGCATAGAAAGCCATGGTCAGGCTCTTGCCGGACCCCTGGGTATGCCAGACAACGCCAATCCGCCGGTCTCCATAGTCGCCTCCATGTTGCCTTCCTGTCTCATATCGACCACCAGGAGGTCTGTCGGTTGTGGCTTCATCCTCAAACTCTGCCGCCCTCAGGGTTTCTTCCACCGCAACATTTACCGCGTGGAACTGGTGATAGCCCGCCATCTTCTTCACCAGCTTTGCGCTCCCGTCGTCTTCAAAGACGATGAAATCACGTATGAGACTGAGCAACAGTTTCTTCCTGAATATGCCCTCGATTATCACCTGAAGCTCCGGCAGATGCGGGTCGGCAAGCCCCTCTCCCGTAATGGTACGCCATGATTTGAACCACTCCCGCCCCGCAGTAAGTGTGCCGATTCTGGCTTCAAGGCCATCGGACACAACCAGCATTGTGTTATAGGCAAAGAGTGTGGGCAACTCTGACTTGTAAGTCTGAAACTGCTGAAAGGCGGACCAGATCGTGGCATTCTCATCAGCGGGATTCTTCAGTTCTATGAGGACCAGCGGCAGGCCGTTGATGAAAAGCACCACATCGGGGCGGCGGTTGTGCTTATTTTCGACTACGGTGAACTGGTTCACCGCCAGCCAGTCGTTAGTGGTGGGATTATCGAAATCGATGACGCGGGCCTGGGCGCCGCGGATAGAACCATCCTGTGTCCGGTATTCAACGGTCACCCCATCCACAAGGAGGCGGTGCAGAGCGCGGTTTCGCGATTCCAGTGTCGGCCCTTCAGGACGCGTGAGCTTGCGGAAGGCATCATCGAGTGCTTCGGCAGGAATCCGCGGATTAAGTTTCGCAAGCGCTTTTCGCAATCGCTGTTCCAGGATGACTGTCCCATAGTCAGCACGCTCCGCTGTCAGCTCACCTGGCGCGATATCCAAGCCATACCTAATCGTCCAGCCGAGATTATCAAGCCAGGTGAGAGCTGCTTCTTCGACGATGGATTCGGTGAATCTCACGCTTCTATTCCTCTGTATGTCCTCATAAATGTCCACTATTTATTTATAATATTATCATTTAATAACAATACAATAGCTAATATTGCTCAACATTATTTTAATAATTATGTCCACCACGATGTCCCATTATTGTTTGTTTTTTCTGATTAGAAATTCTTTATTCGTCCTTACGATTATGCTGATTTTGTTTCTCCAAAGTCCTTAGAATTTCTTCCCGCCAGTGTCCCAAAAAGGCCTCAAATTCTTTACGCACTATCTGCTCATCTTTCGCTGTCCACTCCTCGTCAGAAGG
>JAPLJO010000138.1 GCA_026388515.1 Deltaproteobacteria bacterium
CGAGACGTCTTTTATGCAGGGTTTGTTGTAATCGTGGTGTGGCGTCGAATGTTCCGGGTAGATCATTTTCTGTCCCCAGTCCGCCGCCTCGACGGAAAGATCAAGAAGCGGCATCACCGCTTCCCCGCCGATCATTTCGAATCCCGCGAGGAGCGCTTTTGCCGTCGCTTCGGGATTTGTCGCGAACTCGCGGTAGTTGATTCCCACAAGCCGCCTTCCCGCGCCTGATATCACGGGGCAGCAGGGGACGTGGTCGGGTTCTTTATGGCGGAAGGTGGTGATGAGGCGCTCGACATTGGTGAGAGGTGAGATGCGCCCGCGGGCGCTGGCGAGGGCGGCGCCTCCGTCGAGCAGTGTATCGGGGAACAGGCCCGGGGGCGGCAACCTGCCTTTCAGCAGTGTAACCAGTGCCTTGCCGAGTGAGGGATTACATTTTTTTTCATTACCCATTGACGCACCCCCGTGGATGTCGGAATGCCGGAAGAAAAACTGGCCGTACTATACGTTTTTTGACGGCAAGTTCAAGGATTAATAAAGGAAGATGCTTGCGAATCACCTGATAAAACGATAAAGAGCGTGACGAAGCCCGATGTTTCCAATTTCCGGAGCCACCAAGGAAACCCATGGGAGAACCCTCGTACCTCGCGCTTCACCGTGAAGGCACACTTAAAAAGCGCGTTGATGAGGCGCTCGCGTGTCTGAAGGAGTGCCGCCTCTGTCCCCGGGAGTGTGGTATCGACCGCCTGGCGGATGAACGCGGGTTCTGCGGAACCGGAAGGTATGCGAAGGTGGCGTCGGCGGGTCCTCACTTCGGCGAGGAGACGCCGCTTGTGGGACGGGGCGGTTCGGGAACGATTTTCTTCAGCTCCTGCAACCTGCTCTGCTCCTTCTGCCAGAACTATGACATCAGCCACCTGAAAGAAGGTGTCGAAGTCGATGCCGGAGATCTGGCCCTCATGATGATGCGGCTTTCCCGGAGCGGCTGCCACAACATCAATTTTGTGACACCCACCCACGTGGTGCCGCAGATACTCGAGGGGCTCCTGGCCGCCGTTGAGCACGGGATTTCAGTCCCCCTCGTCTATAACACGGGGGGCTATGACAGCGTGGAGACACTGAAGCTGCTGGACGGCGTCATTGATATATATATGCCGGATTTCAAATTCTGGTATGCGTCGCGGGCGGAGAGATTCTGCAGAGCCTCCGACTACCGCGAGCGAGCTATTGATGCGATACGGGAAATGCACCGCCAGGTGGGTGACCTCGTGCTGGATGCCGGCGGCATCGCCGAGCGGGGGCTGCTCGTCCGCCACCTCGTCATGCCGAACGACGTCGCCGGAACGGGGGAGGTGATGAAGTTTCTTGCCGGGCGGATTTCTCCGGATACCTACGTAAACGTGATGGATCAGTACCGCCCGTGCTTCCGTGCGGATACGGACGCTATGATCAACCGACCGGTCACCGGCGCCGAATTCAGGCGTGCCGTCGAGGCGGCCCGTGAGGCGGGACTTACACGGCTTGACCCGCGAAAGAGGTTCATGAGGTGAGGGATACGCTGATGCCCCACGGGATTCCAGGCATCGGCCAGGGGGCGGATTGACGGCTGCCCTTGCCGCGGGGAAAAAAGATCGCACAGTATACTCGTGCACGAAAGAAAAACCATGCATCGCACATCATTTGTATTGAAAACACTTCCGTTTCTCATTGCCGTTGCAATAATCTGCGGGTGTCTCGCCACGGTGCCCGCCGGAGTAACGCCCCGTGTCCATGAGCGGGAGTGTGTCATACTTGTCCATGGCATGATGAGGTCCGCTGTCTCGATGAACGGGCTCGATGCGTTCCTCAGGAAACGGGGATATCAGACGGTCAACCTTGATTATCCCACCACCCGTGATTCCATTGAACGCATTGCGGAGATGTATATCGCTCCCGCGGTATCGCAGTGTCTGGAGCAACGTTACGAAAAAATCCATTTTGTAACCCATTCGATGGGCGGGCTCGTGGTCCGCCGGTACCTGGAAGGGCATGCCGCGGAAATTCCGCCGGGAAGCCGCGTGGTGATGCTGGCGCCGCCCAACCGGGGCACCGAGGTGGCGGATTTTTTCAAAGACTCGTCTCTCTACCAGTCAATTACGGGTCCTGCCGGGCAGGAACTGGGCACTTCACCGGAAAACCTGCCTGTCGATGTGAAACCCGTGAATCTCGAGGTGGGTGTCATTGCGGGCAATTTCAGCCTGAATCCTTTCTTCTCGCTCATCATTCCCGGCGATGATGACGGCACCGTCTCCGTAGAGAGGACGAAGTTGGAAGGCATGACGGATTTTCTGGTCGTGCCGCGAAGCCACTTTTTTATCATGAGGGATGAAGCCGTCATGGCTCAGGCGGTATTCTTTCTTGAGAACGGGAAATTCGCGCACCCGGATTGATTGCGTATGCCGTTCCGGTGTCTGATGAACCGTACGCCGCGTGGTCGGCGGAAGCCAGTATTTGACATTGTCGTGAAAGGTCAT
>JAPLJO010000157.1 GCA_026388515.1 Deltaproteobacteria bacterium
TGAAAGTTTACCATTCATGATAGCTGATATTTTGGGCTGTTCTGTGCCCAAAATTTTAGCAGCCTCTGCCTGATTAATATGACGCCTTTTAATTATTTCGCTTATCATATAGGCAAGTTGAGCTTTCACAAGGCGTTCTCCTGCGTCCGGAAGCCCAATATCTGCAAATATGTTTCCAGAACTCACCGTTACATTATGGTTTTTCATAATACACCTCAATTATTTAAATAATGATTCATGATGCATTGAAGCTTGTTTAAGTCTTGTAGTTATCAATGCGATATCCCGTTTCGGTGTCTCAATGCCTGACTTCGACTTTTTCTGGAAAGCATGGAGAACATAGACGGCACTCTGAAGACTGGTGGTGTATACAACTCTAAATGCATTGCCGGAATAATTTTCTATAATCTCAAGAACACCAGCTCCATGAAAACCTTTTAAAGGTTTTGCCGCCAGATGCTTGTTACCCTTTTGCGCCACATACAATGCAAACCCCATAATATCCTTAACGGCTTCCGGAAACTCTTTGAGATCAGCTCTGCTGCTGCCCATCCAGAAAAGGGGCTTCGTTTTCATAATGGTCGCTTATACCATATTTGGTATAACATGCAAGATAATTATACATAAAAATTCAATGAACTGATGATATCCTTATAAACTTCCTCACGCATTTCGATTTATCACCGCCATCTAAATGTGGTTCATAATTAACATTGTCTGTCAGTTCACGCTTTGATTTTCATAATTTAAATTCACCAGTACGATGCTGTTCATAAAGATCGTAATTCGTCTTCAGCATTTCCTGAATCGGCAGTTCATAGGGACAGCGTTCAACGCATATCCCACACTCGGTACATAGCTTCACGCTTTCCATTGCCACACGACAAAATTCAACTGAAACAGACGGCGACATTCTTGACGCGACTACTTTGTAGCCCATCGCTGGTGTAATCATTACACCTTGAGGACATGGTTGACAGTATTCACAGCGGCGGCAAAATTGTTTGCCAAGTTCGGTGCGATAATGCTCCATGAGTTGTTGGTCTTTTTCGTCTACGATGTTGGGACGTTGGTAGAAAGAGACGACCTCTTCCACTGCATCTATCGAATCAAAACCAGGGATAGATACTACATCTGGATGCTGGCGTAAAAACTTGAAGGCCACAACGGCATTGTTAATCATCCCCCCGGCAAATGGTTTCATAGCCAATATTCCCAGGCCCTGTTGCCGTGCGGCGGGATGAAGTTCATCTTGTGCAGCATCTTCAATAAAATTAAATGGGACCTGAATAGTGCTGAATAAACCAGTCTTAACCAATCTCACAGCCATTGAGAGGTTGTGAGAAGTAATGCCGATAAATCTGACTTTACCCTCTTCCTTCGCCCTTAGGACAGCCTCGAATACCCCGCCTGGAGCTGTTGCAGCACTCCAGTCTTTTTCCTGAGCTATCTGATGTAGTTGGTACAAATCAATATAATCGGTCCTGAGCATCCGTAAACTATTTTCAAGTTGCTTTAGTGCGTTCTCGGCATCTCGTTGGATTGTCTTAGTCGCGATAATAACTTTTCCCCGCATGCCGTCGAAGGCTCTTCCAATTTTTTCCTCACTGTCACGGTAGGCATTCGCAGTATCATAAAAGGTGATTCCCCTTTCATAAGCATAATGGAGCACTTTGACGGCCGTTTCAGTGCTCAGGCGGATAATGGGGATACCACCAAATCCAAGTTCAGAAATTTCCATTCCTGTCGTTCCTAATTCTACATAACGCATAAATTAAATAACCTTTTTCGATTTTCCGGCATGATTCATAACATAGTGCGACTGTTGACTGCATCACTATATATGATCCATGGTAGCCCACATAGTTGAACTTTTTCGAGCGTACAAGAATCCCCCAATGAGACAACATACACCGCCAACCGTTATCGTATTTGTGACACCGATTAAATCGGCCAGACTGCCAGCTAATAAACTCCCGAAGGGAGCCATACCCATAAGTGAAACCGTAAAGAAGCTCATAACACGGCCACGCTTGTCATCATCAACTGTAGTCTGCAACAGTGTATTACTCGATGCGATCTGGGTCATCATTCCGAAGCCGGCGACCAGCAGCAACAACATGGAACACCACAGGACGCGGGAAATTGATAATCCAATCATCCCGATGCCGAAGATTCCCACTGCCATCGGAATAATTTTGAATATGTGACGGCCATCTCGTCGGGATGCGAGATACATAGCACCCACCATTGCGCCTGCACCTGAGGCTGACATGAGAAAGCCAAGGGTATGGGGCCCCCCGTGCAATATATCACGTGCAAAAGCAGGCATAAGGATGGCATAAGGGACTCCCATCACGCTCGTCAACGCAAGCAGCAGAAGCGTGAAACGAATAGGCTGATAATTATACACATATGCAAATCCTTCTCTGAACTCCTGAAGAAGTTTTGTTTTCTTGTTCTCCATATTCATATGGGAAACATCCATGGCGAGTAACGCCACTATCACGGCCACATAACTCAGGCCGTTAATAAGAAAACACACGCCCTCTCCGACAAGCGCAATTAATATTCCGGCAATAGAGGGGCCAACAAATCTGGCACCATTAAACATGGCTGAGTTAAGAGCGATGGCATTCCCCAAGTCTGCCCTGTCATCGATCATGTATATAACAAACGACTGCCGCGCGGGAATATCAAGAGCATTCACGCAACCGATGAAGAAGCTTAAAAAGACGATATGCCACACAGTAATCACATCGGTCAGGACAAGAACCGCCAGGAACAACGCCTGAAACATAGATAGGGATTGTGTCAAAATCAGGATGCGATGGCGATTCCATCTGTCTGATAACACTCCCGCAAAGGGAGAAAAGAGGAACATTGGCAACATGCCGGCAAAACCAACGACGCCCAATAAGAAAACCGAGTGTGTAAGGCGATACACGAGCCAACTCAACGCAACCTGCTGCATCCATGTTCCGATCAGGGAAATGCATTGACCAGTGAAAAACAGCCGATAATTCCGATGTCGCAATGCCCGAAAAATCATGCCAAGACCTTTCAAGGCGTTTGGAATTATTGCATTCGGGAACATTTTATAAAGGGTGCCCCTTTGAGGTTCAGAACCTGTTTTCAGAAACAGGTACCATATTTTAATTGAGTATGCTGCTATTTTTCCTGCTGAGATTCCTCAGGTGCCAGGTAAGGCTTTTGAACTATTTTTGTGAAAAAACGTTGAATGGAGCAGCCAAACTCTTGAATCACAACTTCGAAAAGATGTCTGCCACCTACTACTGTTCAACAGCATTTTATGAATTGAGGAATATCCCTCTACATTCTCATTCTTACCTTGTTCCACGATTTAGTGATCAGGAAGCTCTCTTGTATAATAATCGGCATGATTAAATGATCAATCCACCAACATGAGACAGAAAGTATTGCGTGGTTCCGTTTCATTCCTCAGTGTTTCAATATGGAAACCGTTGTTCCGTGCTGTCTGAAACACATCAATACCGCATGCCTCCATAGAGGGTCTTGCCCCGTAACGATGACTGCAGGCGTCTCCCGTAACTTTACCGCATTCCCTGCACACATCACAGGGGCCGGCAAGGAAAACAAAGGCTTTATAATAACCATCCTTGAATATTTCCCCTTCCAGGTCAATTAGACTGTGTCGGAATTTCTTTAAGAGTCTTGACCTTCCCGGAGTTAATGAGGTCTGAATATGAAACAGTAGGGCTCTACGATATGAATCAAGAACCTTTCTCGTTTCCTCATATGTCGGTGTATCGGGTGGACAGCAATAACTGTAATCATAACCACCACAGCCGAACTGGCATTTCCATTTCACCCATGGAGCCGTTATCACGCTGGATGTGTAAATTGGTTTTACGGTTGTTGCGCCACTCTGCAAGGCATGGTCACAATACTTCTTCAAATCATTTTTTTTCATGTGCGGTCACTTCACTCATTTTATTACTGAACTAACCTTTTCCACCTCTGTCCCAATAATATCCTTGCGTAATTCCAGTTTCTTGTCATTCATGTACCACATTCAGAGTGAGAGTTCTGCTATTTTCAACCATTACGGAAGAAGTTTTTTGTTATATCCAGCAAGCCTTATATTCCAAGTAAGATGAGAAGTTAAAATTAATGGTCTAAGAAAAAAATAAGCCACCCCATGCGAAAATGAGGTGGCTAGTCGATTATATTCCGAGTGTGTCGATGATTTTTATTTCACTGCGTCTTTCAGGCCCTTGCCGGCTTTAAATTTGGGGGCTTTCCTCGCGGGTATTTTGATTGCCTTGCCCGTCTGGGGGTTTCTCCCGATGCGCGCCTTTCTCTTGGCCACGCCGAACGTCCCGAATCCTACAATCGTCACACTGTCTCCTTTTTTGAGTGCTTTCTGTATTGCTGCAAATGTTTCGTTCACCGCTGCTTCCGCTTCTTTCTTGTTGCAGGTAGTCTTTGCCACTTCCTCAATCAATTCTGCCTTGTTCATGTGATACCCTCCTTTCGAAAATGGTTTAGTGGTATTAATGCTTAATCGAAAAACCGATCTGCCGGGAGGTCGTTACCACATTTTAAGTCAGAATTCTGCTATTTTCGATTTGATTTGACATGAACTTCAAGGTCTTGAAATCGACTCTCAAGAAAGTCGGGCTCAACTATGTCTACGTGGGGACCGTGTCTCCCTCACTCACCTCCACCCAGCACCTTGTAGAGCGTGACCTGATTGGCGAGCTTTTCCAGGCGGAGTACGATAAGCCCCTGCTGGGCCGCATAGAGGGAACGCTGGGCATCGAGGACGCTCAGGTAGCTGTCTATTCCCTTTGTATATCGTGCATTGGAGAGACGGCAGGTTTCAGAGACAGCATCGAGAAGGGATTGCTGCGCGGAAAGCTGATCCTCAACGGTGTCTTGCACGGCAAGGGCATCGGCCGTTTCCCTGAAGGCCGTCTGAATTGCCTTTTCATACTGGACCAGGGCCATTTCCCGGTCTACTTTGCTCACTGTCAGCGCAGGCCAGATCCGGGCGTCAAAAATAGGCAGCGCAACCTGGGGCGCGAAACTCCACGTGCCCGAGCCGTCTTTGAAGAGTCCTGACAGCTCTGCGCTTGCGGTTCCGATGGCGGTCGTCAGGGAGATGCGGGGGAAAAACGCCGCCCGGGCAGCCCCGATATTGGCATAGGCACCCTTGAGCCGGTGTTCGGCCTGAAGGATGTCAGGGCGTCCCAGGAGGATCTCGGCGCCTATACCGGGAGAAATCTCTCGTGGAGGAACAACGCTGCTCAAGTCAGCCGGCAGCAGTGCGCCCGGCGCCGGTGTGCCGAGTAAAAAGGTCAAGGCGTTTTCATCCATCGCCGCCCGTTTGGCAGCGCGGGCGACATCTCCGCGGGCCGAGTCCACTTGTGTCTGGGCACGTCGCAGGTCCAGTTCCGTCGCAATTCCTACCTCGCAACGCTTCTGTATCAAATCATAGATGGCCTGCTGCGTTTCCAGCGTGGATTGCGCCAGATTGAGGGCCTCCCGATTCGCCGCAAGGGCCAGATACGCCTGCGCCACCGCGGACGCCAGTGAGATCTGCACACTGTTGCGGACCTCCTCAGTAGCCAGGTACTCCTCCAGCGCCTGATCTTTCAGGCTTTGAATGCGACCGAAGAAGTCGATCTCCCAGGAAGTGATGCCGAGGTTGACGTCGTATCGTTCGGTGGTTATCACTTGCCCAGTGCTCGAAAGATCCGCCGGCACGCGCGCCTTACCCCCGCTGCCGATAGCATTGACGGTAGGCAAAAGTTCGGCCCGCTGAATGCCGTAAATTCCCCGCGCCCTTTCAACATTCAAGGTGGCCAGCCGCAGATCCCGATTGTTATCCAAGGCCGTCTCGATGAGCTTCTGAAGTCGTTCGTCAACAAAGAATCCCCGCCACTTGAGCTCCGGCGCGACCGGGGCCCCGATCGATACCCCGGCCTCCCGAGAGGCGGCGGTGCCTGGCCAATCGGCGGTGACGGGAGATGCAGGTCTCGTATATTCCGGCGCCATCGTGCAGCCGGACAGAAGGCAGATTAGTATTACCGGTAGTATAAACAGGTTTCTCTTCATGTCATTCATCCCCTGATGGATTCGAACCGATTGATCCGGCTGATTCATGCCTGCCCTTTTTGCCGAAGGTCTTTTCGATCAGCACATAGAAAAGGGGAGCAAAAATAACCACCAGGACGGTGGCGGTCACCATCCCTCCCAGCACGCCGGTGCCTATGGCATTCATGGCACCTGCACCCGCGCCCGTGGCCAAGGCCAGCGGCAATACGCCAAACCCGAAGGCCAGGGAAGTCATGATAATCGGACGAAATCGTAATTTCGCCCCTTCCAGCGTTGCCTCAATCAAGCCCATCCCCTGTTCCGACCGTGCCTTGGCGAACTGAACAATCAGGATGGCGTTCTTGGTGGTGAGGCCGAGGGTGGTCAGAAGGCCGATCTGGAAATAGACGTCATTGGGGAACCCCCTCAGCGTCGAGGCGATGACACCGCCGATAGCCCCCAGGGGCAGGGCCAGCAGGATCGCGATGGGGATGGGCCAGCTCTCGTACAGGGCCGCCAGGCACAGGAAAATGACGAGAATGGAAAATGCATAGAGCATAGGCGCCTGAGAACTCGCCATCCGCTCCTGATAGGAAAGCCCGGTCAAGTCGAAACCGATCCCTCTGGGCAGCTTCTCAACCGCCTCTTTCATGGCCTGCATGGCCTCTCCGGTGCTCCTCCCCGGCGCCGGCTCGCCCCAGATGTTCAGGGAAGGGAACCCGTTGAAGCGTTCGAGCCGCGGGGAACCGGTCATCCATCGGGTGGATGCGAACGAGGCAAAGGGCACCATCTTCCCGGAGGTATTGCGCACGTAAAGCTTTTCCAGGTCCTTGGGCAGCATGCGGTAGGGGGCGTCCGCCTGAGCGTACACCCGTTTGACCCGTCCACCTTGAATAAAGTTATTGACATAGGAACCGCCGAACACCGCCGAGATGGTGTTATGAATGGAGGTGATGGGCACCCCCAAGGCGCCTGCCTTTTCCCAATCCACGACAACCCGAAATTCGGGCACATCTGCCATGCCGTTGGGCCGGACATTCACCAGCCTCCGGTCCTGCGCCGCCATGCCGAGGAACTGGTTGCGCGCGTTCATCAGGTCGGCATGGCCGAGGCCGCCCCGATCCAGTAACTCAAAATCAACTCCCTTGGCGATGCCCAGTTCGACGACGGCGGGCGGCGGGAAGGCGAAGACCATGGCTTTGCGGATTCTGAACAGCGCCCCCATGGCCCGGCCGGCAACGGCTTTAACCCGCAAATCTTCACGTTCGCGAAGTTTCCAATCCTTCAATTTGACAAACACCATGCCGTTATTCTGCGCCCGTCCGGAAAAGCCGAAGCCGACAGCGGTCATGCAGGACTCGACTGCTTCTTTTTCGTTTTCCTGAAAATAGCGCCGGACTTCATCCGCGACCTCTTGTGTCTGCTCCAGGGTGGCGCCCGTCGGCATGAGGATTTGAGCGAGGAGAATCCCCTGGTCTTCGTCCGGGAGGTAACTCGTCGGCATCCTCATAAAAAGCACTCCCAGTCCTGCCACAATCAGAACGAAAACCATTAGGTAACGCAGTTTTCTGGAAAGCGCATGGCCGACCAGTTTCACATACCCGTCCCTAAAACGGAAAAAGGTTCGGTCAAACCACATGAAAAAGGGGCGCAGGAAGAAGACAGCGCTCTCCGCCGCCTCATGCCCCTTGGCCACCGGTTTGAGGAGCGACGCGCACAGGACGGGCGTCAGGATAAGGGCCACGAGCACCGACAGGAGCATCGCCGCGGCGATGGTCACGGAAAACTGGCGATAGATGACACCGGTGGAGCCAGGGAAGAACGCCATTGGGCCGAAGACCGCCGAGAGCACCAGCCCGATACCGATCAGAGCGCTGGTGATCTGGTCCATGGACTTGGTGGTGGCTTCCCGGGGCGAAAGCCCCTCTTCGCTCATGATCCGTTCCACGTTTTCCACCACCACGATGGCGTCGTCCACCAGTAGCCCAATGGCCAGCACCATGGCGAACATGGTCAGCATGTTGATGGAAAACCCAAAGAGACCAAGCACGGCAAAGGTCCCCAGGAGCACGACCGGCACTGCGATGGTCGGGATCAGGGTGGCCCGGATGTTCCCCATGAACAACCACATGACCAGGAACACCAGGAGAATCGCCTCGAACAGGGTCTTCACCACTTCATTGATGGCCACCCGGACGAAGGGGGTGGTGTCGTAGGGATACACGACCTTCATCCCCTGCGGGAAATAGTGGCCCATTTCCTCCATTTTTTTCTTGACGGCATCGGCGGTATCAAGTGCGTTGGCGCCGGGGGCCTGCCGGATGGCCAGGCCGGCGGCAGGTTTGCCGCCGTAAAAGACTTCGACATCGTAGAACTCGGTACCCAGTTCGGTCCGTCCCACGTCCTTGACCCGCACGATGGAGCCGTCCGGATTGGTGCGAACGGGAATGGCGGCAAACTCATCAGGGGTCTTGAGCATATTCTGGACTATGATGGAGGCGTTCAGGCGCTGGCCCGGCACTGCCGGCGCCCCGCCGAACTGCCCGGCGGACACTTCCATGTTGTAGGTCCGCAGTGCCAGGATCACATCTTCCACAGTCAGGTGGTAATCGGTGAGCTTGTCGGGATTCAGCCACACCCGCATAGCGTACTGAGAGCCGAAATTCTCGACCTCGCCGACCCCGGGCACACGTGCCAGCACCTTTTCCAGGGTGGACTGGGCATAGTCCCGCAAGTCGCTACCGTCCATGCTGCCGTCTTCGGAGATCAGGCCCACGATCATCAGGTAGTTCCGGGTGGATTTATTGACCTTGACTCCTGAGCGCTGGACCACCTCAGGGAGGCTGGTCATGGCGAGTTGGAGCTTATTCTGCACCTTTGCCCAGGCCAGGTCAGGATCGGTTCCCGGCTTGAAGGTCAGTTCGATGCGGGAGGCGCCGGCCGAATCGCTCGTGCCGGATAGATACAGCATGTCGTCAAAGCCGGTCATCTTCTGCTCGATGATCTGAGTCACGCTGTTTTCCACCGTCTCTGCCGAGGCCCCCGGGTAGAAAGAGTCGATGGAAATGGCCGGTGGAGCAATGGGCGGATACTGGGAGATGGGCAGATTATAAATTGCCAGCCCGCCCAGCACCATCATGACGATGGCGATGACCCAAGCGAAGACCGGACGATCCAGGAAGAATCTCGATAGCATCATGCGCCTCCGTCAGTTCGTGTGCGCGGCCGGCAGGGCCTCATGTTCAGCCGCAGGACGATTGGTTTCACCCTCACCCGAAGAAACCGCTTTTGCCGGTGCACCGGGCCGTACCTTCTGAATACCCTCGATGATGACCCGCTCACCGGCAGCAAGGCCTGACGTTATCAGCCACTGATCGCCGATGGCCCGGTCGATAGTAATCTGCCGCTGCTGGACTTTTCCCTCGGCGTCCACGATCAGCGTGAAAGGGTTGCCCTTAGGATCTCGGGACACGGCCTGCTGGGGAACGAGGATGGCCTTGTTGTTGACACCTTCCTGAACCACGGCACGGACAAACATTCCCGGCAGAAGCACGCCTTCGGGGTTGGAAAAGACAGCGCGTAGGGTGACGGTCCCGGTGGATGGATCAACCGTCACATCGCGAAACTGCAGGGTTCCCTCTAATGGATACGATGTGCCATCATCCAGAATGAGTTTGACTTTTTTCTGGTCCGTTCCGTTCTGATCCAGATGGCCGCCTTCCGTGCGCCGTTTCAAACGCAACAGTTCGGCAGTGGATTGTGATACATCAACGTATATGGGATCGAGCTGCTGAACGGTGGCCAGGGGAATAGGCTGATACGCCGCCACTAATGCGCCCACGGTCACATTGGATTTTCCGATACGGCCTGAAATGGGCGCGGTGATAGACGCGTATTTAAGATTGATGCGGGACGTCTCGACTGCGGCTTTCCAGTACTGGACATCAGCCTCCGTCTGTTTCAGTGCCGCCATCGCATCGTCGTAGTCCTGCTGGCTGACCGCTTTATCGGCCACCAATTCCCGCACACGATCCGCCTTCAACCGAATCGCCGACAGATTGGCCTCTGACCTGCTGAGGGCAGCCCTGGCGCTGTCAAGGGCCGCCTGGAGCGGTGCGGGATCGATCTGGTAAAGGACGGTGCCGGCCTTGATATCGGCACCTTCACTGAACAGGCGTTTCTGAATGATGCCGCTGACCTGAGGGCGAACCTCCGCGACCTGATATGGCGACGTTCGGCCCGTCAGTTCGGTGGTCAACACTACCGGCTGTTCTTTGACCGTTACCGTAACCACTTCCGGCGGAGGGGGAGATGGCTGTGTTTGATGCCCATTGTTGCATGAGCCGAGCAAAAAGACGCATGCCAGAATAAAAAGAAAAAGCGATTTTGTGATTCGATTGGGTTTTATACGGAACTGCATCACATCCCTCCAATACTTAATTATTCAAACGTTTTGCGCCCTTCGCCGCGATACCGTGCATAATCACGCCGAGCACGAGTTTCACATCATCATCGATGGACCCTTCGTCATGACGGTCGAGACGCTGCATGACAACCGCCATGTTCGATTCCATGAAGATCGCCGCCACCTTGCCCGAATCGAGTGATTGAAACACCCCCTCCCGTACTCCTTCATCCACAATATCCGCCACGCGGCGCACGAATTTCTTGTAAAGATTGTGATATCGTTTCCGCTCTTCCTGAATGCGATTCCTGTCGAAGAATATCACGCGGAAAAAGTCATGATTGCGGTCGAAAAACTCAATGCACGTTCTCGAAAAATTGCCGAGTTTCTGAAGCGGCGTGTAATCACCGTCGATGGCCTTCGCCAGGTTTGCGAACAGGGGCTCTACAATCATGCCCATTGCGGCATCGAAAATTTCTTTTTTGTTTTTGAAATGGATATACAGGGTTCCCTTCGCCACGCCGGCCTCGAGCGCCACCCGGTCCATGGTAAGCGCCGGCATGCCCTGCCGGGTGATGATGGCGACGGCCGCTTTCACTATATCCTGCTGTGTGCGTGTCTTAAGAATGTTCCTGCGTGTCAGTTTTTTGTCATTCATTGAGGATGCCGGTGGATATGACCGTGCGGTCATTTTATGAACTGGGTGTTCACCCTATGGAGATTGCCTGCAAATGTCAAGACTGACTGCGGTTGCGCCGGGCGCACTTGACTTCAAGAAGAAACGCCTCCTAGTTTAAGGTTAATAAGTGACCTGATCTTTGTAATTGTACCACCTTTAAAGTTAAATATCTTTGTTTTTCGTGAAGAAATTCCTTCGATTTTGCGCATAGATTTATAGCTTATTTTCGTTGAAATATTGTAATGGTGGATAAAATTAGATTTGCAAAATTTCAGGAAGGACTGTTGCTGTTGATTACTTGGAATAAAAGGTAAATGACCATTTCACAGGAAGAAGTTTTGTCACAAATTGTCACAAATCCCTCTTTGAATTCCTCCGAAAGAAATCAGACGTCAACTGACCGCTTGAATTAACTGGAGCCGATGGCCAGAATCGAACTGGCGACCTACTGATTACGAATCAGAAAACTACATATATCACTAAAAATCACTTGACATAATTCTATCTAACAATTAAGATACTTACGAGGGATTAAGGGCGCACGATAAATCATTCATAATCACTGATTTTAACTTTTCTGGGTAGCTATAGGGTAGCACATTATAACCTACTGAATGTCAAAAAGTTACAGAAAGAGGGTTATAAGTGGCAATCAGAAAGCGCACAAAATATCAAGGGGTATATCGCCGGGAATCTCAGGAGCGAAAGTTTAAAAGAAGGGCTGACATCTGTTTTGATATATCCTATAAGTTGCATGGAAAGAAGATCTGGGAAAAAATCGGATGGCTATCTGAGGGTTATTCTGAAAAACTGGCGTCTGATATCCGCTCTGAGAGGATGCGGTCAATACGGCATGGGAAAGAACTACCAAAGCAGAAACAGAAAATACCTTTCTTTCGTGATATATGGACAAAATATGAAACGTGGGCAGAAAAAAATAAAACCCGAGGCGGTCGGGATGATTCTTCCCTATATCGAAATTGCCTACAAGGAAAAATTGCCGATAAACGTCTAAACGAAATATCCTCTTTTGATCTTGAACGACTTAAAGCTGACCTTCAAAAATCCGAGTATGCACCGGCAACGATCAAACATTGCCTCGTGCTTGTCAGGCAGATCTACAACAAATCCGTTACATGGCAACTCTACGATGGTTCGAATCCTGTCAAAGGCGTTAAAATGCCTACAATACAAAATCAAAAAACCCGCTTTCTGAGCCATAAAGAGGCTGGCAAACTCTTAAATACACTTAAAGGAAAACGTACCCCTGACTTGTACGATATGGCCTTTCTGAGCCTCTATACAGGGCTTAGAGCCGGGGAAATTTTCAATCTCAAAGGAAACGATTTGGACTTTGAGAACGGCATTATCAAAATCATGGACCCTAAAAACAAAACGACGAGGCACGCCTATATGACCAAGGCCATAAAGGAAATGCTCGAACTTCGCAAACCTGACAAACAAGAAGGGTTTGTTTTCCCTGCTCGCAACGGCAAAAAAATCGTTGCCATTTCTCGACAATTCAGATTGATAGTAAAGAAGCTCAAATTCAACGATGGAATAACCGACCGACGGCAACAGATCACCTTTCACAGCCTTCGACATACCTTTGCAAGCTGGCTTGCCCTGCAGGGCGAAAGTTTGATCACCATTAAGGAAATGTTAGGCCATAAATCAACCGCGATGACTGAAAGATATTCCCATCTAATACCTGATCATAAGCGAAGGGCGGCACTGGCTCTTGAAAGGGGCAGTTTAGCAGCCATGGCCGGGGATAGGGCAGAGGCCAAGGGACGAAGAACATGACGAGAAAACAGAAGGGGATTGAACTTAAAAGCTATGCGGCAAAATCAAAGGGATTAAAAAGACATATTGCTAAATTGGCAGAAAATAAAGTCGAGAGGCAAGGCAAACATGTTCCCGATATCATTAAATCACTCATTAAGAAGGGATTTATTAGGGATCAATGGGATTATGATAAATGGAATCGGATCATAAAATTAGCGATTAAGAAGGGAGCTACTTTTAAGAAACATATAGAGATTGATGATTTTCTTGATATCCAGAAAGAGCATTTTGAAGAGATCCGTCAGATAAAAGACGAACGCGATGGGTATAAAAAAGAATATGAATTACTGAGGAACGCACTAAAAAAGGCTTATGCAGCTTACAACGAAGATGGAAAGAGACAAGACGTGCGAGCGCGGAATGCTCTGCGTATCCTGGGTTTCACTATTAGCAAACGACCAAAAAAAATAAACCGGATTGGGCTATGGTATGAATACATCAGGCTCATCACCGGATCCCTTGATTCTGGTACTGTCGATATCGTTGAATTATATAGTCATACACCGAATCCCATCGGCAAGAAAGAGGCCATTGAACACATGGCTAAAAAACACAAAATGAGTGTTGACGCCATATATCAGCACCTAAAGATATATGTAGCCGCCCAGCGGGAAAAACATGGCCCAAAGTGGAATGGAGGACAAGCAATTCTGCCTCAAATAAAACCACGATAGGGTACAAACGACACGTGTAATAAATACCCGTGTTGCGAAAGTTATAATAGATTATTTGAGGGTCGAGTCATCGATCCTTTTTTATTTGGAGGTATGAATCATGGAACGAGTGGACGGGAAAATCAGAAAGCTGGCCTTAACCCCAGCGGAGGTAGCCTTCTCGTATGGTTGCAATATCGGAACTTTAGCAAACCAAAGGGCGAAAAAGGTTGGTCCAAAATATTTCAAAGTGGGGAAAAAGGTTCTGTATTTCCGAGACGATTTGGAGCGTTATTTCCGAACTTCGCCTGTTGAAACAATGGATTCAATCAGTTGAAAGGCCGAGGAAGAATGAAATTATTTTTTCATAAACCATTGGTGGGGATCGACAAGATTGTTGAGCGAATTACCAAACTCGGGATTTTTACTGACGCGTGCGATCTGATTTACGAATTAAGATTTTATGATATTCCGGTATCGAAGATTGACGGGCAATGGACGGCAAATCCGGTCGAATTAAAAAAATGGGTGAAGGCTCACGATTATCTAAAGAAACGTGAAAAGCCTGAGGTTGAATTTCGTATGAAACAATCAGGCAGACCGGCAAGGCGCAAGAGTTCGGGGTTAGGCAGTCTATTTGAGTAAGTTAGTTTGAATATGATTTTCTGGATTAGATTCTGAAAGAAAAAATAAGGAGGTAGAATGATGAAAGGTCAAGTGAAAGAGAAAAAAACGGCGGACGATTCAAACACCGAATCAACCGCACTTATGGGAATTGACGAGATTCAAACCGCGATGGGGAATATTTGCACAACAACGGTTTTAGACTATCGCGTTTACTTCGGCTTGCCTATTAAAAAAGAAGGGGGAATTTTTGTTGGAGACAAAAGGGAACTGGATGC
>JAPLJO010000046.1 GCA_026388515.1 Deltaproteobacteria bacterium
TTTTTGCGAATCCATCAATCTTATTTGTGCCATACTCATACATGAAGTACTCCCGTCGAAGCCATATTGATTCCCATGCACATCCACCTGCGTCAGGCACACTCCCGATAACAAAAAACTAATTTTCTATTGACCTGGAGGCGGATACTGACCTAAAAGCCTAATAAATATCAGAAGTAATATACTCTGATCGGTGTCTCATTATCAAATTGAAGAACACCACAAAACATACCCATTCCGTACTCAGCCATGAAGGTGAAAATAAAATCCCTTCCTGCGCTTCTCTGGTGAATGAAATCAACGATGCCATTTTCATCCACAAATATGAAGAGAATGAATTGCCTGGAAATTTTATTGACGCCAATCAGGTAGCCCTCGACCTTCTTGAGTGTTCAATAAATGAACTGAGGAAACTGACACCGCTGGATATTCTTGCATCCCATGGTCCCGAAGACTTTCCGCCTCTCCAGGATGACTTCCTCAAAACCGGGCGGTTCAGAATGGAGATGGTCGTTGTCAGCAGAAAGGGAAGGAAGATTCCCATTGAGGTGAATGCCCGCCTGGTGGATTTTTCCGGCACTCCCTATGTAATGACCGTCGCACGTGATATTACCGAACAGAAACGGGTTGAAGAACAATTACGTCAAAGCGAGGAAAAGTACCGGACCCATTTTGAGAAAGTCCATGATATAATCTATGCCATCGATAGCGACATGCTCATCACATCCGTCACTCCCAGTATTGAAGGATTTTTAGGTTACGCTCCTGAGGAATTTGTCGGCAAGTACTATCATCACTGCATGTTTGTACTTCAACCTGAATACCTCAGCAAAGCCGGCACCAATATTATTAGACTCCTTTCGGGGGAGCAGGTCGGGGCAACGGTATATGGATTCATCACAAAGGATGGCCGCAAGGTCTATGGAGAGATTCGCGGTACTCCAATAATTCGCGACGGAAATGTTGCGGGATTGATTTCCGTGGTTCGCGACGTTACCGACAGGATACAGGCCGAACATGCCCTCAGGGAAAGCGAGGAGCGCTACAGGAATCTCGTGAACCTCGCACCCTTGGGAATCGTCGAAATCGATCTCGTAAATGACAGGCTGCTCAGCGCCAATGATACCACCTGCAAATATTCCGGGTATTCAAAAGAAGAATTGCTAAGTATTCCTACATGGTCATTTTTTACCGAGGAAAGTCTCCCGTCACACGACCAAGTAATTGCGGCACTGGCGCAGGGGGGAAAGATTCCTGACAATTTTGAATTCAAGCTTCGAACAAAGAGTGGAAAAGAAAAATGGATTCTCTTCAATGCAAGACATGAGATGGAAGGCGGTAAGCCTGTACGATCGACGGGAATTCTTTCCGATATCACGGTTCGTAAAGAAGCCGATATAAAGCTCAGAGAAAGCGAGCAGCGACTTCGGACCATCCTGGAACACATGCCGGTCATGCTTGCCGCCATTGACGAATCGGGGAAGATTCTTGCCTGGAACAGCGAATGTGAAAAGGTTACAGGGTATAGAAAAGATAAGCTGGAAAGATCAAAGGATATCATATGGCGGTTCTTATTCCCCTCGCAGGTATATCGAAAGAAGGTGCTTTCTTTCATCAGTGAGCAGAACAGGTATTACCTGAATTATGAAACCACCATAACCTGCAATGACGGCACCGAGAGGATTATATCATGGTCCAACATTTCACGTCTTTTTCCGGTTCCTGGATGGTATTCCTGGATTGTAGGGCTCGACATTACAGAGATGCGGCTAACTGAAAAGGGTCTGCGCCAGAAACAGGACGAGTTGAACGCGGTGATAAATAATATCCCCGATCTGGTGTGGTTGAAGAGCCGCGCCCTTCAGTACGCACTTATTAACAGACCCCTTGAAATATTTTCAGGTGTCACCAATGAAGCGGTTTCCGGTTCCAGCGACATTTCATGCCGCCCCGCCGATAAGAAAGAGGTATACTTGAAACGTGATATGGATGTTGTCAGGACGGGTGCAATGGCAAGGCATGAAGAGGTGCTCGTGAACTGCAAAGGACAGAAACACATCGTTGATTGTGTAAGGATGCCTATTACGGATAAAAGTGGTGCGGTGGTCGGCGTCGTCGGAATTTGTCATAATATCACCGAGCAGAAACTTAGAGAGGAAGAACTGCAGGCAAAACTGGATACCGTGGTACTAAAGTTTGAAGAGAAAAGCGATGAACTCATGAAGATAAATGCAGAGTTGAAAATGAAAAAGAGTGAACTCGAGAATGAACGTGCGGAACTCGAATCAATCCGGCAGCAGGTGGTTGATAACAGCAACGCCCTCTCAATCCTGGCCAGGAATATGGAAAACGTGCACAGGGAAACGGAACATTAGATTCTTATGGAAACACGGAAAATCCTCACCCCGATAATTCAGAGACTCAAAAATAACAAGGGCGTCGATCACAGCAAAGACGATATCAATCTTCTTGCAAGCTACCTGGAAGACCAGACCTCAAGGTTCTCACATAATACCCGGATAATTTTTTCGCTCTCGCCTGCGGAACTGCAGATTGCCTCAATGATAAGGAACGGGATGAGCTCGGAAGAGATGGCGGCACATCTTCACGTGTCCGTCAATACAATAAAAACCCACAGAAAAAATATCCGGAGAAAGCTCGGCTTGCAGAATTCTTCCGTTAATCTGACTTCCCACCTCAAATCACATTTATCCTAAGAAAAAAGACCTGAACCATTCTAACATTTGTACATTTTTTAGTGAGTTTTTTCAATTGACTATGAGAGTATGGTTATAAGGCTTTGATAGATGGGTATTTTTGGTACCCATTTCACCACCTATAAAATCATTCTTGACTGTCATTATTAATCATATAATATAGCGTCAATACTGAACTTATAAATACATTGAAGTTACATTGACGACGCTTATACTTTCACTATAGAGAGTGATAAAAGCCCCCGGAATCTAGGGTAAAACGGCGTCTCGTACATGATCGTATGTTTATTGTCTTACAAGGTCAATTGCCTTTTTACGTTAAGTGTTTGATTTGACGATTGCATAATAACAGACCACGGGTGTAGTAACGATCCGTGGTCTACATTCGTAGTTCATTGAATAAATTACATTATTACCGCCACTTCAGATAGATACACAGACGTCAGGAGATTGGATGGAATTCACAGTACCCGACGCCGTTCTCAGTGAAACTTCAAAATGTCCGAAAAATTTTGCATGCCTTTCATCCACCTCACTCACCGATCCTGAATTCTGCCGGATAAAGCTTTCCGATGGCAGGAACGTTCTCTTTCTTCAATCAGAAACGCATCCCGCTTGTCCCTATTGTCTTTCCTTTGGTTTCGGCAAGGTATGCGCGTGCCCCACACGCTACGCCATCTACACAAATTTTAAAAAATAAAAAAAGGACGCCATCAATATTCCGTGGGCACCTTCCTCCGGACCTCCGTGAACCGGCTGAGGGCATCGGCGAGGGGAACAGTCCTGCCGGCGTTTTTTTAGATAACCTACATCTGCGCCATTGTCTTATCGGCAACCTCGAGCGTTTTATCCACGTCCGCGTCGGTGTGGGCCATGCTCATGTACCACCTGCCGCCCGCCATGACGATGATTCCCTCTTCCTGCATTTTCGGCCAGAAACTGTAAAGCAGATTGAGGTCGAATTCCTCCATGTCCGCCTCACTGTAGATGACGTCTTTCGTCACACCGAACACCGTGTGGAACACCCCGGGAACTCCGTGCACAAGGACGGGGATGCGGCGGCGCTTCGCGATTTCCCGGAGGCCGTTCATCAGCCGGTTCTGCACACGCCACATAGCGTCGTAGCAGCCGCCATTGTCTCGCTCCAGAATGGAGAGCGTGGTGAGCGCCGCCCGGACGCCCAGGGGATGCCCGTTGAAGGTTCCCGGGCCCAGCACGGTCCGGTCTTCAAAAAGCTGGAGGATTTCGCCCCTGCCGGTGAGGGCCGCGAAGGGAATGCCGCCGGCAAGCGCCTTCCCAAAGGTGGCGATATCGGGGGTCACGCCGAGGTATTTCTGGGCGCCGCCGAGTCCCAGCCTGAATCCCGTAATCACTTCATCCATGCTCATCACGATGCCGTATGTCGTGCAGAGTTCCCTGATTTTCTCTATAAACCCGGGCCTCGGCATGATGCCGAAGTGATTGCACACAATACCCTCGAAGTGGATGAGGGCCACTTCATCGCCGTATTTCTCCAGTGTCGCAACAAGCCGCTCTTCGCTGTTCCAGGGAAGGAGGAACGATTCTTCCAGGGCATGGACGGCCCGCCCCCTGGTGAATGTCACGAGGTCGATGTCGGGATTGTCAATACCGAAGGGCCTGCCCTGCGGGTCCGGGTTGCTGACCCCGCCCAGGACGTTGTCGAGCCAGCCGTGATAGTGCCCGTCGAAACGGATGAAATAGGGCCGGTTGGTGTAGCCGCGGGCGAGCCGTATCGCCATCTGCACCACCTCGGTGCCGGAAAGGCAGAATTTTATCTTTTCCGCACAGGGAATATGGGTGACCATTTTTTCGCCGAGCTCGATATCCGCCGGGGTGAAGAATACCCCCGAACCGATCGAGGTGGACATAGTATCCAGGTACCCTTTCAGGGCCCTCACGTACTCCGGGTGCCGGTGGCCGAGTATCATCGGTCCCATCGCATTCATGTAATCGATATACTCATTGCCGTCGGCGTCCCAGAGACGGCTTCCTTCGGCCCGCACGATAAAAATGCGGTTCTGTGTGGCCTCGAAGGGAACCCTGAAGTTGCTGTGCCCGCCCGGAAACAGGGCGTTGAATTTCGGCGTCAGTTCCTGACATCGGTCATGTCTCATGGCGCAACCCTCCTTTTCGTTCTACAGGAAACACGGTCCTGCACACCGGTACACGGACATGATTATCGCAGGAAGGTAGTGATTATCACAAATACATTTTCAATGTCGTGGCAGTGCCCTTGCTCTCAGGCATGGAAAAAATCATTATAATTACTTGAAAAAAAACCGTTCCTGTGCTTTTTATAGAGTATCCGGCGGAAAAGCTCACCGTCCTGATGCCATTTCGAAGATCGATTCTCATCATCTCCGGATTGTCATTTCACGAAGCCATCAAAGGGGTTGACCATGGTCTTGGAATATGACTTCCAGAAAGTAATTGATAACATGTATGACGGTCTCTACCTCGTGGACAGGCAGAGAAAAATCGTCTACTGGAACCATGCCGCGGAGAGGATCAGCGGATTCAGCGCCGGCGAAGTGATTGGAAGGTCCTGCGGGGATGCCGTCCTGAACCACGTTGACAGCTACGGGAACGAACTCTGCAACAGCATCTGCCCGCTCGCGGCGACGATTGCCGACGGTCAACCCCGTGATATCGAGGTGTATCTGCATCACAAGGAAGGACACCGGCTTCCGGTATCGGTGCGAACCGCCCCGATTCGCGACGGCCGGGGTAAAATCACGGGCGCCATTGAGCTCTTCACGGACATCAGCTTCCGCGATGCCCTCCGGCTCCAGCTCGAAGAGTGGAAGAAGGTCGCCCTCATGGACCCTTTGACCGAACTGTCGAACCGGCGGCAACTGGAACTGCAGATGCACGCCCGCCTTCACGAGCTGAAACGAAACGGGATTTCCTGCGGCGTGCTCTTCATTGACATCGACCATTTCAAACAGGTAAACGACCGGTATGGTCATGATGTGGGAGACCAGGTCCTGCGCACCATCGCCAATACCCTGACAGCCACTATCAGGCCCTTCGATACCGTGGGACGGTGGGGCGGCGAGGAATTCGTGGGGATCTTCCCCCATACCACGTCGCCGTCGCTGAAGAGGATTGCGGAACGGCTGCGTGTGCTCATCCAGCAATCGGTCATCAACACGGATACCGGACCGCTCCCATTCACCGTTTCAATCGGCGCCACCTTCGCGCATCCCGACGATACGATCGACACAGTCATCAAGAGAGCCGATTCCCTCATGTATGAAAGCAAACAGAAAGGCCGGAATCTCGTGACCATGAGAAAAGCATCGGGCAGGAAGAAATAAACGGATTTCCCATCCATTCCGAGCCGGGTTTCAGGAAAGGCAGGCAGGAGACACCATGGTAGATTTGAGGCATTTAAACAGAATTACCATTTCCTCCGTTCCCCGCTTTCAGAAAGTCGTCGGGCACCTCGTTTTGATGCCGAATTACCGGATATTCGCCGATGTAAAAATCACCTTCGATGGAGTTTCAAACATCCCGAAGAATGAGAATGTGATTTTCGCCATGAACCACACCGACCGCTTCAACTATTGGCCGTTCCAGTACAAGATGTGGAAGCTGAGGGAGTATCCCTTCACTACGGTGTGGGTGAAGGGAAAATATTACAAGAATGCCGTCCTGGGAAAACTCCTCGACTGGTGCAACCTGATTCCCGTGCCCTCCATGAAATACCTGATAGAAGAGATGTACACCGGAAAGATGGGAAGGCGCCTGAAGGAAGACGAGTACCGGGCGATAAAAGATGCCATCGAGGGCGTCGATTCACAGAAAGGAAGGGAGCTTGCCGCACAGATTGACGAAACGTTCCTGGAATTCATAGTGCCCTACTATGAATCCATCATGGAGCGGGTAGCAGAACTCAGCCGCATCGCGATACGGGAAAAAAAGCAGAACATCATCATATTCCCCGAGGGAACACGGTCAACCACGCTCGGCGAAGGGAGGACGGGACTCGCACAGTTTGCCGTCAACACGAGAACCACCATCGTTCCCGTCGGCTGTAACAACAGCCATCGCATTTATCCGGGGAGCTCCCCCTTCGCCAAAAGCGGGGAGGTCATCTACCGGATCGGCGAGCCCCTCTCCTTCGACGGCGCGCTGAAAAAATACAGAATCGACGAGGACTTCAAGTTTTTCTCGGCGGAATCACGGACAAAATACAAGGAAGTCTTCGAGGAAGTGACGATCATCGTGATGGCTCACATCAACGATCTTGTCGATGAGCACCACAGGGTTTCGGAGAAGGTGTAAACGGTTCGTTCTGTTTTTCTGAATGCGGGCGGGAAATCATCCTCCGCACTACCGTGATACAAGAGGTTTCCCCGGGGCGGCGGGTATCACGATTCGAGATAGTCGCTGATATAATCCACAATCCCCTCTTCCATACCGAAGTAGAAGTGGTCGGCACCGCGCACAATCCGGAGTACGGCACCGATTGCCTCCGCCTCCTTGGTGAGCCGGCCGATCGGACAGAACTGATCCCTGTCGCCGCAGATAATGAGCCCGCACTTTCCCTTCACGGCGTCGAAATCGAACGCAAGAAAATCCAGCGGGGGGGACACCATGATGACGTCGGTGAAGTTGTACGACGCGGAGGCGACCTTCGAATTTACCCATGCACCGAAGGAATACCCCGAAAGGATGATGCAGGCGAATCCCTTCCCCCCGAGAAATTCGAGGGCGCCCTTCACATCGTCCTGCTCGCCGATGCCGTTATCAAATGAACCCCCGCTCCTTCCGACGCCCCTGAAATTGAATCGCAGCGTTGAGATTCCTTTCCGGAGGAAGGCCTCGACCATGGCATCCACCACGTTATTCATCATGGATCCGCCCATGAGCGAGTGGGGGTGCGTCACTACCGCCGCCCGCGTCCCGTCGCCTCCGGCGAAAAGCCCCTCGATTGAAAGTCGCCCCGCCGTGAATGTCACCTGTTCTTCTCTCATCACCACCCCCGCATCAGAGATGCCCCGTTTCTACGCACGATGCCGGGAAAAGTCAAGGCAGGGGCCTGACCGGTCTTGTATCCCCGGGGAATCACCCGGGAGACGACCCGCCGCATCCGTCCCTTTCGCGTGCGCGCTTCTTCGAGTTACGGTATAATGCGTCCACAACCTGACGGGAGATTCACATGAAACATATACTTGCACGACGCAACCCGCCCTGTGCCGCACTGGCCATTACGGCGATTCTTTCTCTTCTCTTCCTCGCCTCATGCACAGCGCAGCACTTCAGCCGTCTCACACCCCCCGCGGATACATTCCGCATTGAACGCCTCGACGACCTCCCCTGGCGGGAACTCTGGCAGGGTTTTATCTTCAACGGGGAAAAGGTGGGATTCACCCGCCTCTCCATAGAGAAAATTCCCGGAAGCGAAAACTTCCGCATCGTCTCGGAAGCAGAGCTTCGCATCCTCTTTATCGGCATGGAAAAGCAGATTTCCACGAAAAGCGACGACATCGTGGGGCCCGACCTCACCCTTGTATCATTTCGCTATGAAGAGAATATCGGCGGCGGCCCCGTCATTATCGAGGGGGCGCTGAAAGAGGGCGTCTTCACATCGACGCGGCACTTCGGGGACACTGTCCAGACGTTCGAGGAATCGGTATACGAACCCCTGTACCCGGCGAGCGTCATCAATCTCTATCCCATCGTCACGGGCATCTCGGTGGGCTCACGGTTCCGCTACACCGTCTATGACCCGCAGAGCCAGTCCTTCGCCGGGATCACACAGTCGGTCGTTTCCTTCGAACAAAACGACGATCTCGCCATAGAGCCGTCGTACAAACTCATCTCCGCCATGAGCGGCCAGGAAGTATTCACATGGATAAATCCGAGAGGCGAAGCGGTCTTCGAGCTCGGCATGGGGGGCGTCCTCTTAACCGTCAAGGAAACCGAGAGCGAGGCACGGCGCTATCTCATCGAGACGGGCCTCAATAAAAAGGATTTCGTCCTCGACTTCAGCCTGGTAAAGACCGAAAAGGAACTCCCCTGCCCCCGTGAAACCACGTATATCGAGGTGACACTCGACGGCATTGCGGATGATCTGCCGCCGATTCAGGGCCCCGGTCAGTCAGCGGAGTTTCTGGAGAACGGAAAAACCATTCTTTATCGTATCACGAGCGACCCCTCAGCTTCACCCCCGGTACAGGCGGAAGATCTCCCTCCGGGGATGCGTAACGTATATCTGTCTCCCGCCGTTGGCATCGAATCGGACTCCCCGGAAATCAGAGAGGCGGCATCGCTCATTGTTGCGGGATATGACGATGTCCGTGAACGAATCAAGGTGCTTTCCCGCTGGACCGCACTCAATGTCGCCGATGATGCTGTTGACAACCCGTCGGCACTGAAGGTGCTGCGCGAGCGCCGGGGGGAATGCCAGGCACACACACTTCTTTTCGCGGCACTGGCGAGATCTCTGGGTATCCCGACGCGCCTCACCGCCGGGCTCCTCTACATCGAAGGCATGGGATTTTTCTACCACAGCTGGGCGGAATGCCGGCTCGACGGATGGATAGCAGTGGACCCCACCCTCGGTCAGACCGGCATCGATGCCACCCATATAAAACTCGTGGAAGGACCATATCCCTCGTCCGTCCTGAAGCTGGGAAACGTGGTGGGGAAGGTTCGTGCGGAGATTCTTGATTTTGAATCGTCCTGCCAATGAAGATACGATACCGCTTTAACATGAGGAAGTGATTATAATGAAATGCCCGGGCACAATAATCGTCATTTTTCTCGCTGCATCAGTGATGGGCGGATGTCAGGCAACGCTGGATAAGCACCTGGTCAGGGAAGTGCCTCCGGGTACCTACAAAGTGACCGTTGTCGAGGCGGATTATGAGTGCAGCAACAGCTTCGGGAAAAACTGTATCGTCCTTTATGATGTCAACGATGATAAAGACATGCGACTCATCTATAGCGGTCCGAAGAAAGACTTGAGCGAGGTGCAGTCGGACAGCGTTGACATCAGGGGTTTGATGTTTTTTTCAATTACCGATGAGAAAGGAAATGTGTTCGGATATCTCGGGTTTTCCGACGGGCGGCGCGCCACGCGTGCCACCGCCTTCGATAACGGTTCCGTCGTGGTGGGGAATGAAAAAATTGTGAGGTTTGGTCCTCTTCGAATGAAGATTTGGGGTGAGTGAAAAAGGAGACTCCTGCGCGTGGACGGCGAGAATGAATTCGTCATCTATCTCGCCCCGGTGGGAAAGGTGAAACGCTGATGGATTTCGTGAAATGCATGAACGAATGTAAGGATTCGACGTGGCAGTCACTGTTAAATCAAGTCCTTACCCGACTGGTAACGTTGCCAACTACTTGTGCAATTCCTTTTTCAAGCTGTTACTTAAAATATCGATAACGCCGTTTTTCAGTGAATCGAAAGACAGTTCGGGATTCATTGCAACCAGATTATCGGCGCTTTCCATAACGCCGAGAAGAAACGCACAATACAGCTTCGCATTCACATTTCTGAAAATGCCCTCTGTAATGCCTTTTTCAATATCCACTTCAATCGGCCTGCATACTGACCGGTAAATATTTTCACCGAGTTTCTTCAGGTTCGGATCCTTTTCCTTCATTGCTTCTCTGCTTAAGTGTAATATGGTGGTGAATTCTTTAAGAACAGGCATCGCAACCTCGGTTCTTAATATAAGCCGTAAATATGGATTCTTCTCCTGTCGAATTTTTTCCCATCCTTTTGAAAAGAATTCTTCAAATATCAGTGGCACACATTCCAGAAACAATTCCTCTTTATTTGAAAAGTAGGAATAAAATGATCCTTTTCCTATATTGAGGTAACTGGTGATGTCGCTTACCCGCGTATTCTTATAACCCTTTTCCCGGAACATTCGGGATCCTTCGCGCAATATCCGTTCCCTGGTTGCTTTTCCAGTTGATTTCCTGGGTTGCCTGAGTCGGGTGCGTTCCTTCTCATCCATCACAAAACTTTCCTGCAGGCGGTGACCAAAAGAACCGCCTTCTGCTTCCCTCGTAGTAATCATCTGACGGATGGCAATCAGAGGTTGTCCTTTCTTTTTGACACTTTTTATAAACATCAGCTTCTGATAGTGAGCATCATCATAGTATGCCATCGTTTTACCCGTCTTCACAGGCGGATGGAGAAGCCCCGTATCAACATAAAACTGGATTGTCCTTTTCGGTATACGAGTCAATCGTTCAAGCTGACTGATACGGTACAGTCGATATCTGCTCATCATGGATGACACTCCAATGGTATTTTAATGTCGTAATGATCTCTCACGCTTCATGACCCTGTATCGACAGATTTTATTTCTACCTTCTTTGAAGACATCGTGCAAGATGTATAATATTATACATTAACTATTCACCACTTGCAATTCTATTCCATTGATGCAATGAAACAATCCTCATATTGAATCACTTATAATACTTATTATGAAAGGTTATAATCCTTAATCATCGGTAGACGAAGGTTTCTTGAAGTGATATTTCATGTACAAATATCTATTATTTTAGTTGACTATATGGTCAAACTATATGTATTGATACTTCACTGTAGTGACGCATGTATGACATGAAATGAACGACAGGAGAATAAAGGAGGGTGGTCATGGAACAGGGTGAACGCAAATACTGGAATATGAAAATTGAACCAAAGCTCAACACTCCTGATATGCGGAAACTCCAATGGAGAAAATTGAAGAAAGCGCTCGCATGGCAGTACGAAAACAGTCCTTTCAATCGCAGGCGTTTTGAGAAAGCGGGGGTGACACCGGAAGATATTCGGAGTTACAGCGATTTTGCAGAAGCCATTCCCATCTGTGGACAGGCTGAGATACGGGAGGCAATCAATGAAGTCGGCCTCGATATGTACAAGCTGATGAACCATCTTTTCGGTACTGCACGAATGAATGATCTTTACCTCATAACCACCACATCAGGCACCACAGGGATCCCGACACCCTATCCAAATTTCAAAGCGGCACTTAAAGTCGGACAGGAATTTGCATCACGCGCCGCATGGCGGATGGGGATACGTCCTGGTGATATTATGGGATTGTGTTTTGGATTGTCTATGCATGCCGCAGGTACCCCTTTGATTATATGGTACATGGATTATCCGGGCATTAAAATGGTTCCCATCGGAGCCGAAGCGGGATCGGACAGAATTCTGCAATTCCTCAAACTCTTCAAATGCAATATATTTATCGGCACGCCATCACTTGCCCTGCACCTTATCGAGAGAGCGCCGGAGGTACTTGGAGAGCCGATCAAAAACCTGGGAATCAAGATTCTCATGTGTGGGGCGGAACCGGGCGCCGGCATTCCGGAGGTAAGGGAACGCATTGAGAACGAATACGGTGGAAAATTATTTGACCTTGGCGCCGGATACGGCGTCTCATGCGACCATCCGATCTATCAGGGCATGCACTGGATTGGCGATGATATTGGTTATTATGAACTGGTTGACCCTGAAACGAGGAAACCTGTGCCGATGGAGCATGGGGCGACGGGATTAATGTGCGCCACATCACTCCATCCTCAATCGGCGGTTTGGTTTGATCTGAGATTCACAATGAACGATATTCACCAGGTCTTTACTGAACCATGTCCCTGCGGATTTTCGGGATTCAGATACAAGATCGTCGGTCGAGTGGATGACATGCTGAAAATAAAAGGGGTGCCAGTGTATCCCGCGGCTATAGAGGGTGTTGTTCATTCGTTTGTGCCCCGTGTGACCGGAGCATTCCGCATCGTTCTCGATGAACCGCCGCCCCGTGTGGTACCTCCCCTGAAATTAAGAATTGAATATGGGGAAGGTGTGACAAAGGAGGAACTGCCTGAACTGGAAAATCAGATGAAAGAAAAGATGCACAGCATCCTTAAAATATCTCCCGCTATTACGTGGCTCACACCACAATCTCTGGAGCGATCCACGAAAAAAACGCAGTTGCTTGAAAAGACATACGAGAAAAAATAACTGTGCTATTACAATCAGGAGGATCATAGTTTCTCAATCGCCTGAAGAGAAGCTATGATCCTTTTCTATTTATGAGTCGAAGCACCATAAATGGAAGGTGTTGATGATCATCGTTTAAATAAGTGAAGCGCCATTGCCGAGGCATCCACCCCGATGATGCCTCCGCCATTATGAGTCAATCCCACTCTGGGATTTCGAACCTGCCGCTTGCCTGCTTGACCACGGAGCTGCATGATAACTTCGTAGATCTGCCCACATCCCGTTGCACCTATAGGATGGCCCTTTGTAACAAGTCCTCCCGATGTATTGCAGGGTTTTGTACCATTGATCTCGAGATTCCCTTCAGTGATCCATCGAGGTGCATCATCACCCCTGCATATACCGAGTTGAATCAGGGACATTATTTCGGAGGGAGATGTGGCATCATGAACCTCCACAATATCGATATCTTCAGGACCGATACCTGATTTATCATACAACACCGTTGCGAGACGTTCCGTAACGGTCGTTTCCCGGCTGATATCTCTCGAGCCGCTTCCCACTACCGAGCCTGTAATCCACACGGGCGTGGTCGTGAATCGAGATGCAAACTTGCGGGAGGCGAGAATCGCCGCTGCCGATCCATCACCGACAGGTGCGCACATCATCCGGGTGAGAGGATACACAACATCGCCGGAATTGAGAACTTCTTCAAGAGTGACTTCCTTTTGATATTGTGCATGGGGATTCATAGCCCCGTTCTTATGACTTTTAACCGCAAGCTTGGCGAAATGTTCTTTCGTTAATCCATATTTTTCCATGTACGGTTTTATGACGAAGGCATACATATCCATGAAAACGCTGCGGTTCTGTCCGCTTCCTTCCTTGAAAATGTTCATTCCCGGGTACTGTCTGGCCAATTCTTCAAAGGAGGAACGGAACATCTCAATATCCGCCGCTGTTCCCAGGGCTTGGAACGATTTGAATTTATCCTGATCGTAGAGTTTTTCAAATCCGACGACGAGCACGCAGTCATAAAGACCGGATGCCACACTCAGCCAGCCGAGGTGAAATCCTGCAGAAGAACTTGCACACGCACTTTCCACGTTGATAATGGGAATATTTTCGATGCCCATGGCAGTAAGTGTTACCTGTCCCCTGATCTGCTCCTGCCCCGTCATCAGTCCCGCGACAGCATTTCCTACATAGGCGCCTTCAATATCACCTTTTGATATACCTGCATCCTGCATCGCATCTTCTACGGCTTCACGAACAAGATCTTTAATGTTTTTATCAATATACTTGCCGAATCGAGTCATGCCAACGCCAATCACCGCAACATCACGCATCATTCTCCTCCTTTATATTAATCATGGTAATTGATCCCATTCTGGCACCTATGTTAGAGGTGCCGCATGGAGTTAAGTACTTATCATACATTGATTTCCAGCGAGAGCAGGGCCAGGAAATACCTGCTGGGAAAATGCTTCAAAAACCATCAGCGGTTTTGCCCCCGCTGTCGCTGTCGAAAACTCTATCTTTTACAAGAGGGACGATACCGCTGCTCCCGTTGTGATTATACCTTCCATGACTTCTCGGAACGGTGGATCAACCGGGGCCGATTAACCTGTGTGCAGTGGCTTTCCCTCATCAAGCTCTTTGAACTGGAAGTATCCGTCCGGAAGATGGCAGCTCAGATGAACCTTTCATACCGGGCGGTGTACCGGGCCGTCACCACGATCCGGATGGCAATCCTGGCCCATGCCGCCGATGCCGATATGCTGCTGGGCGGAGAAATCGAACTGGATGAGTCCTATTTTGGCGGCAGGAGGAAAGGTAATCGTGGCCGTGGAGCAGCCGGCAAAGTCCCTGTATTCGGCATTCTGGAGCGGAAAGGTGTTGTCCAGGTCAGCGTGGTACCGAATGTCACCACCAAAACCTTGATGGCACTCACTGTTAAAAAGGTCCGCAGAGGAAGCGTTGTCTATACCGACAAGTTCAGGAGTTATGACAGCCTGATGTTCTGCGGTTATCGGCATCTGAAGGTGGACCATGGGAAGTATTTCTCTTCCGGCAAGGTCTACATCAACGG
>JAPLJO010000001.1 GCA_026388515.1 Deltaproteobacteria bacterium
GGTTCGGGTCTTGAAAATATCACATGGGATGCGAGCATATCCCCATTCTTCATGATAACCGTCTTGGCGGAGAGAGAGCCCACATCGCATCCTGCCACAAACATCACTTACCTCCATCTACTCCGTTGCGCCTCATTCTTCGGAATTCGCGCGCCTTGAACCTGGAGCGATTTGCTTTGCCATCCACGTTCTGAATTATTACGACAACGTCATCTTCTCTCTGGCGAATACAGCCGCCCCGAGGGCTCCGATAATTTGTGGGTCGACCCTCAGCCTGCGTATCGGCATGTCGAGATGACGCTCCATGGCTTCCAGCACCCCGATATTCTTAGCCACGCCGCCCGTCATGCACACATCCTTTTCGCAGCCGACGGACCTGGCAAGAATGGCAACCCTGGCCGCCATGGCATCGTTGATGCCGGCTGCCAGATCCGCCTTCGGTGTGTTCGTGTGCAGGTGGACGATGACTTCCGCCTGCGACCATGCCGTGCAGGTGGCGGCAAGTGTAATGGGATTTCTGGACTGGGAGGAGAGTTTCCCCAGATCTTCCAGCTCCAGACCCAGGAGTTTCGCCATGACCTCAAGGAACCTGCCGGTACCGGACGCGCACTTGTCGTTGGTGATGAATTTAGCGATGTTCCCCTGTGCATCCAGGCGGATCGCCTTGCAGTCCTGTCCGCCGACGTCGATGATCGTCCTGACGGAGGGGAGAAGCCACCGTGCACCCCTGGCATGGCAGGTGATTTCTGAAACGGTTTTGCCCACGAATGGAATTCGATCCCTGCCGTAGCCCGTCCCCACGCAGAATCCGATATCACCCATGGTGAGCCCCGACGCGTGCAGGGTTTTATCCATCACTTCGGACGCGGATTTCCCCGGATCGAAGGATGACCTGATTATTGAGTGCCCGATAATCCTGGTATTGTTGAGGATGACTGCCTTGGTGGTCAGTGATCCCACGTCACAGCCTGCTGCAATCATGCTGATATCCTCCTCACCCGCATGAATTCGTTGAGCTTGTCCATTATGGACTCCCATGAAGCGACCCTGTCGTCGAAGGCATCGGCAAAGAGAAGCATGGTCGGGAGGCCTTCCCGTTCGCAGTCGCGCTGGAGCAGTTTGTTTATCCCCCAGCTGTTCCGGCATCCCATGCTCCCGATATAGACCAGGAAGTCGGGTTTCATGAGTTTCGACATGCCGAGAAGGTCATCGAGCCACATGTGAGGGGCGTCATAGGGGCCTCTCAGCTGTTTGACCATGGGCATGCGGGAGTTCAAATCGGCGAGTGAGTCGAGCATGGTGTCCATGTTCGAGGTGTCGATGTGGTATGTCTCGCTCGCTTTGCCCGCGGCGTAGTTGGCGCCCTCGTGCCAGAAGTTGAAGATAAGGGTGGGCAGGAGGCTGATCTCCCGGGTATCGAGCCATTCCCAGAACCGTCCATCCGTGGTGTAGTGATCGATATAGCACATGAGGAGCCTCGCACGCTCCTTCCCGCTGGCGGTACCGGCAACGCCCGCGGCCGCGTTTTTGCGCGCAACCTCCAGCATGGACTTCAGAAGGGCGGTGTAGGATTTCCTGCCCGGCATGGTAAGCCGTCCGCCGTAATGAAAGAGCTGGAAAATGGGCGGTACCGGGCACGGCGTGAGCCTCATGAAGTCATAGAGCTCGCTCGCGAGCTCGTCCTGGCGCCTCTGTTCTTCCAGAAGATCCCGGAGCTTCCCCTCGTTGATGCGTGTGCCGGCATGCTCCTCGATGAAGGAAATCATGGCCCTGAGATCTTTGCGATGATAATCCATGACCCTTCCTTCAGTGAGCTTTGCAGGGAAATTGAGCTGGAAGAGGGGGATGTCGAGGTAGGAAGACATGAACTGGATCGCATTGGCATTGGTGTCGCAGATGCCCGGCGCCCCGCAGATCATAAAATCGGGCATATCGGCAAGGCCTGCGAGATACGCGCCGAGAGAGCCGCGCTGGGCGGAGCAGGACGTCTCCGTGAATCCCACCTCACAGCAGTAGTCCATGTACTCCGCGGTGGCCTTTCGCAGGGCAAGGGTCCCGAATACAGTCATGGGTTCCGCCCATATGGGTACGACATTGTCGAAGGCATAGAAAATATGTTTCGCCGTGACGAAGGTGCCGAGGCAGAGCTTCTTCCCCTCCCTCTTGGCGCTCATGAGCTCATCGAGGTATTCCAGGAGCATCTTCAGAAAAAGCACTCCCGGCTTCCCGTGCCGGAGGACCGTATGGAGGAGGGTCCTGAAGCTCGGGATGACATTCATGAGGCTTTCATATTCTTTCTGCGTCCCATCGAGCGCTTTGGCCCCTGCATTGAAAATGCTCCAGATCATCCAGTCGTAGTTATATTCTCTCGTTTCCCTTTTCATGAAGGCACCTTCCTTACACAGACATGCTGAGCACGGCTCCGGATTTTATCCTCTGCAGGTAAAGCTTCGAGCGATCCCTGAGGACCTCCAGATCGGTCTTGCGGGCGATATATTCCAGCGTTTCTACCGACGATTCACGAAAGAGGGTAAGGGCATCGATGGCTCTCTGCCGTTCAGCCAGCATTCTGCCGGCATCCATGGCGATATTCCTGAGCACCTGCATTGCAATCTTTTCTTCTTCCATGGCTCTCCTCCCTCAATCATGTCCTTCTAAGAGATACGTTCCATGAATGCATCGATGCGCATCCTGATTCTTCCGGTCTCCACCAGGGGACCATACTCCCTCTCGAGCCGCATACAGGGAATGCCTGCGCTCTCGATGTCCCGCTCCAGGACACCATTTTCCGACCCATGAAGGTCGCAGAACCGGACATTCTGGAGTATGACGCCGTCTATTTTTGCTTTTCGTGCCGTTTCCATGATGTGCGCCAGTCGGCTCTTGTAGTACCCGAGCATGCGGGGACAGATGCTGTGATTCAGGTAGTGGGACGAAAGGGCGTGGACGGGTTCTCCCTCCCCGTCAACCTGATAGGAATGGATGCGCGATCCGAAGCACACGGTATCCGCCACGATAATGGCCCCGGCGTCTTCAATGACCCTGATGAAATCGATATCGTCGCTCGCGCTCCCGATGAGCATGAGCCTTTTTTTCTTCTCCGACTGTGAAGGTGCGCGCTCCAGGTCCCCGATGATGCGCGTGAGCATGCTGTTGAACTGCTCGCGTGGAAGGGCATGGCCTGCAATGAGAATCGCCATGGCGTCCCCGCCCGTGAGGGGAACCTTTTCACTGAACCTGAGACTGTCGAGCTTCTGAAGCAGTGTTCTTCCTTCGTTGTAGAGTCGTATGGATTTTCTGAGGGCCTCGTCCGTGACGGTCACCCTGAAGTGTGTTTCGAGTGTTCCGATTATATCCCTCAATTCCTCTTCGTAAAACGCGATGCTGTAGTCGACCGCCTTGTGCGGGACTGAGAAGAACTCGTAATATCCCGGCAGGGTGCCCGGATAGTCTTCGCTTGCCTTTCTCCAGCACTCTTCGAGCCGGCGCATGGAATCACAGCCATTGGTGATGATGGCGCCGTCAAGAAAATTATATATCCCCTGTCCTGCAAGCTGCAGCATGCATTTCGGGAAGCTGCAGATCACGGGTCCGAAGTACGCATCGCCGATGGATAATGTGGTGGTTCCAATGCCCCGTAATCTGAACGGCAGCAGCCCCGCGGCATGAATGATTTCCTCGGGCATGAAGGTGCACGAGTAGCCGACGACCTTGCCGCCGTCCTCCCTCCATTTCCGCACAAACTGATTTTCCAGGACGTGCGCAGCCTCTTTCATCTGTTCAATCATTTCCTGCCCCCTGTGTCATGCGGTCAGGGCCGCTTTCAGGTTCTTTATAGCCTCTTCATGTTCCGCGCTTTCAAAACCCCCGGCGGGGCGGAGCATCTCGGTGAGCCCCTGTATGAGCGCCGGCATCACGGCGGCGGCCAGCGGTTTAGTCGCTTCCACCAGATCCGGAATCAGCCACCGGGCGGTTTTCCTCATGTCTTCATGGTTCATGGAATCGGCGACTCCGCTGACCAGGGTGCGGACGATGTCCGGCTTGACATCGTGAATCCGGTTGAGCACCCTGCAGGCGGCATTCACCAGTTCGGCAATTTCGTAGGTATCGAGATCCGACATGGTTTCCGATACGGCGGCATTCAGGCCTTCCTCCCCGATATCCTCCACCGTGCGTAGTGTGCGTGACCGGGCCCTGATGGCGGAGTTCTTCACCGATCCGATGGACGATAGATAGGCCAGGAGAATTCGGGGGTTATCGGCAACGGCATCCGATATGGCGGCTGCAACGGCTTCTTTGTCTTCCGCGAGAATAATCCGCATTTTTCTCACCAGTTCGGGATCGATCTCATGGAAACACTCCTTCAGATGATCGGTGAGATAAATCTGAAAGAGCGGTCTCCCGCCTTTTCCGAGGAGCAGGCTCCCCGTGTGGAGTCTCCGTGTAATTTCCATCACCGTATTGGCGAGCTGGCCGGTTTCTTTTCCGTCGATGCCCTTGATCGTCGAGAGGATGATATCCGCGAAGAGATCGGGTCCGATGTCCTTCTCGATGGGTCTCAATACCTCACGCGAGGACTTGATGGATGTATTCAGCACCGCGATGAGGATTGCCACGAGGGTTCCCACTTTTGCGGGATATTTCCAGAGTTGCTCGTTGAACGCTTCTATGGTCTTCAGCACATCCTCTTCGGAGCCTTCGACCATCTCCCGGACTTCACCGAAGTCGGTGTTCACGATGAAATCCCTGATGGCATCACCCCGGTGCGCTTTATCGCGGGCTGGTTTTCCGGCACGCTCCTCATTGACGGCGGCGGCAAGGGCGGTGATGAGCTTGCCCGCATCAGCCGCAATGGTGGTCGGTGCGGCGGGTTTTTCATCCTTCGTTTTCCCTGAGAAGAGCTTTACGAAAGGGGATACCATCCTTCGTTTGATCCTGCTCGCCCCGGCCCAGTCGGTGAGGACATTTCTCACGATTGCACGTATCACATGGGTGGCGCCCCTGGCCCGGATGATCTGACTGACGATACGGCCGATTCGATCGGCAATCTGGTCTTGCTGGCTGCCCGCACTCATGTACGAATCCCTCCTTTATCGTAATCGACTACCTGTTGGCGGGGAGTTCCCGATCAGTCCATTGACTCTGTCGCGAATCCGATGCTTTGCTTTCATACTGTTTCGCCGCCTGGGTGAGCTGCGCATCGAAGATGGCCGTAAAGCCGCGCGTGAGCACGTCGATTGCCTCTTCACGCGTGAACCTGTTTTCAGTGACATAGCTGTGGCCGACATTGATCGCCATGCCGGAGATGACGCAGGCCAGGGCGTAGGAATTGGTTTTTTCGAAGACTCCCTTATCAATCCACTCCTGATAATCGTCGGCGGCGTCCTGGGTGATGTCGCTGTAATAGGACCAGACATTGACGTCGAAATCCGCGTCAACGCCGTAGGCGCCTCTGAGAAGGAAAAGAAACTGCTGGCGTTCCCTGTCGATGTAATCGATGTACACGGTGACGGTGGCGACGGTTCTTTCCAGCCGCTCGGCCCTGTCCCATGCGTTCACATCCTTTCGCACATTCTTGATGAGCGCGCGGAAGTCTTCGAAACTTACTCTGATGATGTGATCGAACAGTTCCCGCTTGTCCTTGAAATGCTTGTAGAAGGTTCCGGCCGACATGCCCACGGCCCTGACGATATCCATGATCTGCGTGTGGTGGTACCCCTTTTCGCTGAAAAGTGTTTTTGCGGTTTCAATAATCACTTCCCGCGCATACTCTTTCTTTTTATCGGCGAGCTTTACCATGGTTGAATCCCCCTCTTCCCACTCACCTGGTTCTCTTTCTTCTGAACCGCCTCACGATGAGCTGCCATGTCCATGATATGAGGGGCGGTTTCTGATCCAGGAATGCCTCCGCGATCACGTGCGTCGCATTTCTGAATTCATTGGGATCGACATTTTCGAAGACACCGCGTACGAACCGACTCACCGCCTGCGGATCGCGCTCGTTGAGCGAGTTCACCGCACGGGCGCCGGCGGTGATGCCGCGGCCGATCAAAGGCGGCCCCTCGCGGAGCGCCATGTCAATGGCGATGGCCTTGAGCTCCGGCACGCTCTCGATGAGGGTGTGGAGGGAGGCTTTCATTTTTTCCTGCAGTTCGGGAGAGGCATCCCAGAGGTCTTTCGCGAGGGCGGCGTACACCACGGCGCATTCCTTTATCCGCTGTGTATCCACCTCGCTCATCACGCTGGCAAGAAATTCCTTCAGCAGGGGAGGCGAAAACTTATCCCGCGCCTGCTCGCCGAATGCGGCGATCACGTTGACGGTATAATTAATCACATGGGGGAGCGAGGAGAGCAGGGCGAGCATCACCTCGGGATCCTTCCACATCAGCTTCTCGACGAGTATCGTGCCCCGTTCGGAATCTATATTCCGGAGCGATCGTGCGAGGACCTGCTTCACTAACGGGGTGTTGAGAAACTCCTCAAGAATAAGCCTGTCATTCCGCTCATGCGCGATTGCTTCCATGGCCCCCCTCCTTTCCTTCCGGCGGAGTGCCGGACTCTATCTCACGCCACAGCTCGACAAAAACGGGTGCCAGCGCCGTATACATGATGGTTCCGTTCTTCACGAGTCGTCGCGCCGAATCCTTGTCGATATCGTCTGCGAGCGATTGCACAAAGTCACGGAGAAGCTCCGGCGAAAACTTTTCATTAATTTCATTCAGCATCTCGTCCATGAGCCTGATCATGACGTTGAGAAGGACGGGCAGCGCGCCGAGCATGGCAAGGAAGAGCTCGGGATCTTTCCAGAGGAGCGTCTTTACCAGATCAGAACTTTCCCCCGGGTCGATATTTCTCAGCACGGCCTTCACGTTTTCCTTGAAATTCGGACTCTCGATGAGACGTTCCACCACCGTCCCCGTCATTTTCACCAGTCCTTGCGTCTGCGCTTCCATTGGGGATTTCTCCTTACAGGGTTTTACAGTTGAAATAGTATCGCGCCGCCTCCATCTGGCAGAGCTGCTTGCCCCCCATCCAGAGCTGCACGATCTTGATGTCGCGCCAGTGCTTTTCGATGTCCCAGTCACGGTCGGCGCCATAGGCGCCGAGGATGTCCATGGCGGTGCCGAAGTTTTCCACCGCCCGGTCGGAGACGAAATCCTTGATATTCCTGATTCTCCCCACGGTTCTCTCCGATGTGATGGGATCGCCGTAGGGCATGCGCCTCCGGTCGCCTATCATGGCGGCCTCGTATCCGAGAATCCTGCAGATATCGATGTCGCCCGCGATGCGGCCGATCACGGCAGCGACGGCGTCGTGCTCTTTGAGCGGCTTATTCCGGTACGTTCGCGTTGATACGAATTCATAGAGCCGCTCATAGAGGTTCATCATGGCGCCGGTGAGGAAGGCGATGCTGGCAACCTGGCCGAGTGAAATGAGCTGGTAAAAGGCGATGAAATCCGTGCCGGGACCATGGGCCCGGTACCAGGAGGGAACCCGGACGTCTTCGAACCAGATGTCCCCGTTCTTGTCGGCGGCCATGCCGGCCTTTTCATAGGGACTGCTCTGGGTGACGCCTGGTGTTTCGGCGGGGACAAAGATGAAGGCGAAATCATTTGGATCATCGGAACCTGGTTTTGTGGTGCAGGGAACGCCGAAAAGCTTCCCCGTGCCTCCCGAATTGGTGGGCCACAGCTTGTGACCGTTAATGACCCATTCATCGCCGTCGAGACGTGCCGTCGTCCGGATGGTTTTGCCTTTCAGGAGTTCCATATTTTCGATGTCGGCGCCGCCCTGGGGTTCCGTCATCGCATTGGCGGCGAAGAACGCTTTATCGGTGTTGCAGTAGAGAGGGGCGAGTTCCTTCGCAAGCCTCATATTCTCGTAGGGATCGATCAATATCGTAAAAATCGGCCAGAAGGTCACGCCGAAGGCGACGGCGATTCCGGTGTCTCCCCGTCCGATCTCCTCGCTTATCGCATATGCCGCGCGGAAGAGGTAATCCGACTTGCCGAGTCCCCAGCCGCCGCACTCGGGCGGAAACATGGCCTTCTGAAATCCGAGGCCGGCCATGAGTCTGTCGAAGGCGGGTTCGAGGAGGTGGTGATCTTTCCAGTCTTCATCGTAGAGGCGGCGATTCGGCATGACATACGTGTCGACCCAGTTCCTGAGCACTCGGCGGAGGTGTTTTTCCATGGGGGATATGTACTCGTGAGGCACGCAAAATTCATCGATATGGTTCATGATCACACCTCCTTGCAGTCGAAGAAGAACCGGGCTATATCCATTTTCACCGGCACCCCGGCACCCACTCCGCAGAGCGCCGACTGTATGGTTTTCACATCCCTCCAGTGTTTCTCCACATGCCACTCCTTCGCATACCCCGCCGATCCCATGAGTTCCATGCCCCGGTTGATGGCGAGGAGCGCACTCTTCTGAATCCTTGACCCGATCATCTGTGCGAAGGTGAACATACCCTTGTCTTCAACGGCACCGAACCTCTCTGAATGAACGAAGACGTGAGCCATGTTATAGAGAAGAAGACGCGAGAGCGCGATTTCCTCGGCCACGTCCGCGAGCACGGAGGCGCACAGGGGGTTTTCCTTCATGGGCGTGCCGCCCTTGATGGTTCTGCTCTCGGCCCAGTCGCGGAGAATCTCGAAGAAGTTAAGGGAAGAGCCGACGCTCACCGCCCCCAGGTAGAGATTGATCCAGATGTGCAAGGTGGCAAGCATATTCGGGTCCCTGAGCACATACTCTTCCGGTATCCTGACACCATCGAAGGAAATGGTCGCGTTCCGGCAGGCATTCAGGCCCGTTGTTTTCACGGCGGGTCCCTTTATGATACCTTCCGCTTCCGCCGGCACAAAGGCAACACAGGATTCGCCGTCTTTATCGGTGCAGGCGACGCAGTAGAGGTCCGCCATGTGGCCGCAGGCAAGGGGACGCATGGCGCCGCCCATGAGCCGATAACCCCCGGCGGCAGGCTCGATTGAGACCGGTAGCGCTCTTCCCATGAAGAGCGGCGTGTCTTCACCGGTCATGCCGGCGCCGGGCAGCATCACGGACGGTGTTGCAAGGTTATTGCCGCAGAACATCGGCGCGAGAGCTTTCGTGAGCGCGTCCTTTCTGTTTCTCTCGGAGGCGATAAGGCCGAAGATGGAATAGGTCATGGCGGAAATCACCCCGATGGCCGCATCTGCACGGGCGATTTCACTTACAATCGTTACCACGCCGGGAACATGCTGCATGGTATTCCAGCCGCCGCCCCCGTATTCCTCCGGAAGGGTCAGCTTCTGCAATCCAATGGTGAGACTGAGGGATTTTCTTTTTTCATCGAACTGTGTCTCGTAGTGGTGAGTGTAGGCGAGGCGGTCTTCAATGATTTCCTTCTGCGCCCACCGGTGTACCACCTCGTGGACCCTCGATGATGTCTCATCAACCCATTCCCTCGGATACAAGATAAGCTCGTCGACGTCTTTTTTCATATCCCCTCCTTTATATAAGGAATGTATTCAACTTTTTTCCGGATCAATGCCGGGGACCGCAGCCTTGCGGTTATTACCCTGCCGCTGGTATGATAATTACAATTCAATAATGATAATCATGATTCGAATATGGTAATTATATTTATTGATACGACTTGTCAAGAGGAAAGTATTGAAGACTCAACACGATGATAATATTGCCGATTTTATTATAATAGCAAGGATTAACAGGTGAACATGCCGTCCTGATAGATGACCACCTGTTTCCCCGATGCGAGGAGGGCGGTGACGGTTTTTTCTTCCGTATTGACAAGGTCCCAGTGGAGCGCGGAGTCGTTGAATCCCAGAGATTCTTTTCTTTCCTTCGTCAGCCGTGCCGTGCTGCCGTCGTAGGTGTCCGAGTAGGAGGAGCCGAGGGCGATGTGGCAGTTCCCGTAACGGCCGCCGTAATTCTCATCGAAAAGGGTATCCGCCATGAAGCGGTCGATTCTTGAAAAACGGCGGTCCGTCAGAGAAAACTCTCCGACCTTGTTCGCGCCCCTGTCGATGA
>JAPLJO010000124.1 GCA_026388515.1 Deltaproteobacteria bacterium
ACCTTTACAACAATTCCAAGATTGGAATAGATCCTTCGGGATTTATGGCAAAGGATATGTATGTAATAAGTGGTGGACACTACTGTTCACTTGAAAATCCAATTTCAATTAACCCGATGAAAGCTCCTTACACAGATAGTCAGATTAGCGACATTATAGCCGAAGCCGTGAATCAGGTAGTTTCCATTACAACACCCAATCAACCCTTTACAGTTAAGATGCGAATTATTTTAGATGCAGCGATTAAATATTGTCTTAACCATAATCGCAAAAGCCTCTTGCACGTGTTGGATTACATAATCAACCTGCAAGGGGATAAGGAGACTAGAGATGGAATAATTGCACGCCTCACGTTCCTTTTAAATGATTCTCACATGGAAAAAATATTGTGTGGAGATCGGGCTATCGAATGGGGCGAGTTGATTCAGAGAAAAGAAACTTTCATTTTAGACTGCTTTGGAATGGGAAGCGAAAAAATGATTTTTACAGGTAGTCTTGCAACCTTTGGGCTGGTCAATTACTTTCGCTACTCACGCCCTAAAGAATATATGCCTGTTTCGCTTTACATTGACGAGGCACAGAATTTTGTCAACCGAAGCATTTTTGACATATTAAGAGAAGGGCGTAAATATAAATTGAGTTGCATATTGGCTATGCAGGACTTCGCCTTTCTGGATAACAAAATGACAAGAGTACTCTTGAATGTAGGCAACATTGTTTCAGGAAGATTGGGTCATGCCGAAGCCAGTTTAATTTCCAAAGAGCTTGGCATGGCAGTACAGGACATTCAGTATATTGAAAAATATCATGTAGCTTATTTAACGCCTAAACAAAGAGGTATTGCTAAAGCTCCGAGACCGCCATTTGTTATTATAAAAGAAACACCCCGTATGGTGGAACTCCAGCGTAAAGCAACTCCCTCTTGGTTTACGTTGGAGTCCTACCAACCAGCCTGAACTCAGATATGAGGGCTGGCGGTGTTTGCTAGTAGCTCTTTTGAAGTCGTCAACTAAAGTTAGCGTTGAGGATATGAGGGCGAAAACCCCTTGGTCTAAACGGACTGATAGCCTTTATGGAGACGGGGACTTTCGCAAGGGCAAACCCAGGTTATGTATTTCGGGCGAAAGGGTGATGCTTAACCTTAAAGGACATTTAGAACAGTCTCTCCCCCGCAAGGGGGAGGGACTAACCCTAAAGTGATGGAATTTTTAACCCCTCAGGAAGTTGCCAAGATACTGCGTTGTAGCGCATGGTTCGTATATGCAAATCGTAAATTATTAGGAGGTATTAAAATAGGGAAAATTGTTCGTTTTGAAAAAGAAATATTTGAGTCCAAGTTAAAGGAGGTGATCAATGACAGTAGCACGCCACCAGAGGAAATGGAGGTACGACTTCTGGAAGAACGGAGTGAGGCAAAGGAAAAGCGGATACCTCACCAAGCAGGACGCAAGAATAGCGGAAGCCGAAGCTCGCAAACGTCTGAAGAATACGAACGTGAGCTTTATAAAATTATGCGCCAGCAGGCTAAGAGACCTTGAAGAAAGGAGGACAAAACAATATTTCTACGAAAACAAACGGCTCATTGAAAAGTTAATATTAATGTGGGGCAACAAAAAAGAAATAACCAGAAAGGACATTGAGGATTATCTTTCAGAGCGAGTATGTAAATCCAGTTTTATCGCTAACAGCGAACTGCGAATGATCAAGGCTCTATTTCATCACGGAGTTGAAAGGGAGATATTAATTATCAACCCAGCTTCCAAGATAAAACTCTATCCCGTCAGTAAGAGCAAAAAGTACATTCCGCCCATTGAAGATATTGTTAAGGTTTTAGCTTCAGCAAGCAAACGGGAAAAGAATTATTTGCTGGCTCTTATCAGCACAATGGCGAGGGTAGGGGAAATCAACAAACTCAAGTGGGAAGATGTACATGGGGACTCTATGACCCTACGTACAAGAAAATCAAAGAACTCCAATTTAACTGAACGGGAAATCCCGATCAATTCAACTCTTGAATCAGTTTTGGAAGCTATGCCTAAAATAAGCGAATATGTTTTTTGTTATAAAAAAACAGGCAAGCCTTACAAATACAGAAGTAAGTTGCTCAAGAGAGCTTGTCAAAAAGCAAAGGTTAAGCCGTTTGGTTATCACGCCATACGACATTATGGAGCAAGCAGGTTAGCTGATTCAGGAGTGCCTATAACAGATATTCAAGTCTTATTGGGACATCAGAGAACTTCAACTACTGACATCTATTTACAGTCGATAAAACAGAGCCTAAAAGAGGCAATGGGCAACCTTGAAATCTAAAAGTCACCCATTTAAGCCACCCATACTAAAAAAGGCAGAGCTGAAAAGTCAATTATTTGGAGCCGATGGCCAGAATCGAACTGGCGACCTACTGATTACGAATCAGTTGCTCTACCGGCTGAGCTACATCGGCTCGTGCGCAGTCGTTTATATTAACGCATGGTGATTGTCAAGCGCTATGATGTGGCAAAAGGGTGTTCAATTCCTTGACATTACAGGATGCTTTGCATAAGATTCATCAACTTTTCCGACGGGCCTATTGCATGAAAAATCTGCTGAAAAAACTGCTCACCGTCTCACCCCTGAAAATCAGCATTTTTGTCATCGTCCTCTCCATCATTCTTTTTCTTTCGAATGTCATGCTCTTCAACTTCGTCGAGTTGAAGTCGCTGGACCTGCGGTTTAAATCCCGCGGGGTGCGGCAGCCGGGGGGCGAGACGCTCATTGTCGCCATCGACGAAAAAAGCCTGAATGAACTGGGCCAGTGGCCGTGGCCCCGCTCGGTCATCGCCCGTCTTGTCGATACGCTGGAGTCCTTCGGGGTGAAGGCCATCGGGTTTGACGTGGTTTTCGCCGAACCCGATGAAACCTCGTCCGTCCGCGAACTGGACAATCTGGAGCGTGTGATGGAAGAGAACGGAATCACCGATCCGAAACTGCGGCGGATACTCGATGAAAGGAAAAAACTCGCCGACAACGACCTCATCCTCGCCGAGTCTCTGAAAAAGACGGGAAACGTGGCGCTGGGCTATTTTTTCCATGCCACCTCCGAAGAGGTGGGACATCTGACGAAAGAGGATATTGCACAAGGCGAGACTTTCATCTCACGCTCGAAGTATAAAATCGTGCAGATAAAAGGGACGCCTGACGAGAGTCCCCTCATCACCGCCTACGCCGTTGCACCCAATATCGGCATCATTTCAGAGGCGACGGAGAACAGCGGCTATTTCAATTCGTTTCCCGATGTGGACGGCACCAACCGGTGGGCGTCTCTGGTCATCAAGTTCGGTGAAAATTACTATCCCTCGCTTCCGCTTGTGGTGCTGGAACACTACCTGGACAGGCCCATGCTCGCGCTCACCATGGCCCAGTATGGAGTTGACAACGTGCAGATAGGCGACGTCACCATTCCCACTAACGAATCGGGGAGAATGCTGATCAATTACCTGGGGCCTGCGAAAACCTTTCCCCACTACTCCGTCAGCGACATCATCAACCACCGTCTCGATCCCGAAATCTTCAGGAACAGGATTGTGCTCATCGGCGCCACCGCAACGGGTATCTACGACCTCAGGGTGACGCCCTTCAGCACGGTCTACCCCGGGCTTGAGGCTTGCCGCCTGTCTCGGCATGATCGCCGCCTACATTGCGGTAAACCGGTACGTATTCATCACGCAGAACCTGTGGCTGAACGTGGTCTATCCCGTCTTCACCATTCTTTTTGTCTTCGTGGGCATCACCATTTACAAGTACGTGACGGAAGAACGGGAAAAGAAAAAGATCAGGGGCGCCTTCCAGTACTATCTGACGGCCTCGGTCATTACGGAAATTCTGAAGGACCCTTCGAAGCTGAAACTGGGCGGTGACAAGAAAGACCTCTCGGTCCTCTTCTCCGATATACGCGGATTCACCTCGATCTCGGAAAAGATGACGCCGGAGGAGTTGGTGCATCTTCTGAACGAGTACCTCACGGCGATGACCGATGTGGTGTTCAAGTATGACGGCCTCCTGGACAAGTACATGGGAGATGCCATTATGGCGGTTTTCGGGGCTCCCCTCGATCAGCCCGATCACCCGATGAGGGCCTGCACCACGGCGCTCGTCATGATGGAGGAACTCAGGAAACTGCAGAAGAAGTGGGCCGGTGAGGGCAAGCCGGTCCTCAATATCGGCGTGGGAGTCAACACGGGCGATATGGTGGTGGGGAACATGGGCTCCCAGATGAGGTTCGACTACACGGTAATGGGTGACAGCGTCAACCTTGGTTCGCGGCTTGAAGGCATCAACAAGGAATACGGCACCAACATTGTCATAAGCGAATACACCCATGAGCGGGTGAAAGATGAACTCCGGTGCAGAGAGCTGGATTCCGTGAGGGTGAAGGGAAAGGCGCTCCCCGTGAAGATATACGAGCTCCTTGGGAGAAAAGAAGACGGGGAAACTGCGTATGAATGGGTGAGAATCTTCGAGGAAGGACTCACCCACTACAAGGCGAAACGCTGGGACGAGGCGATTGCCGGTTTTAAGAAGGTGCTGGCGGTAAAAGAAGATGATCATCCCTCGAATCTTTATATAAAAAGGTGCGGGGATTTGAAGGAGAATCCTCCTCCCGGGAGCTGGGATGGCGTCTATACGATGACGAAGAAATAACGGCTGCAGCATCTCCGGTGAACCGCCGCTTCATCTTCTTTCGTATGATTGAAACAATCCGCGGGATGTATTCCTGAGAGAGTTCCCTCGATCAGTCCCGGCCGGCGTGGTGGTACACCATGCAGGGTGCCGGCATATATTCATTCAAGGCTTGTCACATGAAAACAGCGCAGAAATACAGAAGCTGGGTCGAAATTGACCTGGACAGTTTCAGGCATAACTGGAAGGTCCTGAAGCGACTTACGGGGAAGTCCGTTGCGGTGCTCCAGGTCGTCAAAGCTGATGCCTACGGGCACGGGGCGATAGAGATTTCCAAGGCGGCGGTCAAACACGGCGCCGCCAGCCTCGGCGTGGCGAACGCCGATGAGGGAATCCAGCTCCGGATCAGTGGAATCGACGCACCCGTCATCATTCTCTCTCCCTCGTCGGTGTTTGAAATAAACGAGATAATAAAATACAGGCTGACACCTTCGGTCTCCGATGCGGGTTTTGCGAGGGAACTCGAGAGGCGCATGGCGGAGGAAGGAAGCGTCATTCCCGTTCATATCGAAATTGACACGGGGATGGGCAGAGGCGGCACGATTCACTATGAAGCCCTCTCCATGATAAAGGAAGTCATGGCGCTTTCCCATATAAAGGTTGAGGGCATCTTTTCCCACCTTGCCTCCAGTGAAAGGGAGGACGATCCGTGCAATGTCCTGCAGTGGGATTTATTCAGGGGCATCCTCGATGAGCTTGAGAAACACCATATACGCATCCCGCTACGGCATTTTTCGAACAGCGGCGCCGTGCTCAATTTCCCCCGGTACAATCTCGATATGGTGCGGCCGGGCATCATGACCTACGGCATCTATCCGGGGCCGTCCACTGAAACGAAGGCCGCGCTCATGCCGGTGATGAGTTTCAAGACAAGCATCGTCCTTCTCAAGGAGTTTCCCGAAAATTACGGGATCGGCTACGGGAGAACCTATGTGACCGGCGGGCGGTCGAAGATCGCCACCATCCCCGTGGGATACGGCGACGGATACGGATGGATACTCTCGAATCAGGGGGAAGCGCTGGTTCACGGCACCAGGGCCCCCATTGTCGGCAGGGTATCGATGGACATGTGCACCATCGATGTAACGCGCATTCCCGATTGCCGTGTCGGTGATGAGGTGGTGCTCATGGGCAGGCAGGGGGACGGATGCATCCCGGCCGGTGACATCGCGGCAAAGGCGGGCACCATCAGTTATGAGGTGCTCTGTGCTTTGGGGAAGCGGGCGCCGCGGGTGTTCGTGAACAAGGGGGGGACCGGCACGGTGGAACCGAGGCTCCGCAGGGTATTCATACCCGATGAGGAAAAATCAATCGCCCGGATCAATCACATTATTCGCAGCTGTTTTCATGCACGGGCGGAGAACGACGATCTCGGTGACGCGATTTTCTATGAAATGTTCGAGACTCTCTTTGGAAAGGAAAACCGCCCTCTGGAGTTGAGGACAGGCTTCCGATATGATATCAACGTCAGCGAATTTTCACAGGAGGAGATGCGCGCTGACGGGACGGTGAAGGATTATTTCAAGGTGACCACCGAAATCGAGTACTCGAAAACGCTCAGGCACCGGTCCTTCATGATCGGCTGTGCGATGAATAATGAGCAACTTTCCGCTCTGTTCGATGACGACCGCTGCGAATACCGGTGGCTCCTGAGCGGGCGGAGCAGCCTCATCGGGGAGAACGACTTCAGGGTGGACACCGTCGAGATAGATGATATGCCGGTGCCGATCGAGTCGATGCGGAATACTCCGCGGGGCTACGAAGTCTGGTGCGGCGGCGACCTTCTGAAGAAAAAAGAACATAGACAGGTAAAGATCGGCATCAGAATCATTACGAAAAAATACAAGGCGAGCAACATATTTTCGGTCTTTCTCGTCTATCCTACGCGCGGGCTCGAGATTTCCTTCGACTACAGCAGGACGGGCATGAAGAACGTCCGCGAGGTGAGTTTTTTTGCGGGTAAGCATCCCACGCCGGAGGTGACGGTGGAGAGGGGAAAGGCGATCACGCTGAAAGTGAGCGAGAACGACTGGGTATTCCCCACGAGCGGAGTCACCTTCATCTGGGACCTGTAACGGGCCGGCGAGGGAGGGGTGAAAGGTTTTATACTGATGGAGCGTATCAGGGTAGGCATCATACTGGGCGGCCTCTCCTCGGAGAAGGAAGTGTCGCTCAACAGCGGCAGGAACGTCTTCGACAACCTCGACCGGGAGCGGTACGAGCCGGTACCGGTCTTTATGAACAGCGACGGCGCACTCTGGATAATTCCATGGCAGCTCGTTTCGCAGAACACCACGGCGGACATTGCGGACCGCCTTGAAAGGGAAGCCGGAAGGGTTGCCTACGAGGATCTGGGCAGGGAAATAGACTTTGCCTTTATCGCGCTCCACGGGAAATACGGGGATGACGGGTGCATTCAGGGACTCCTGGAGATGCTCCGTATACCCTATACCGGTTCGGGGGTACTTGCATCCGCACTGGGTATGGATAAATTCATGCAGCAGAAGCTTCTCGAAGCGTCCGGCATTGCAGTCCCGCGGAGCCTCGTCGTCACGGAGTGTGAATGGCGGCAGCATCCGGGAGCGGTGCGGGACAGGATTGCAGCGCGTTTCAGCCTCCCCTTTGTCACGAAACCGACCCGCGAGGGATCAAGCGTCGGCGTGACCATTGTCGGTGATCCCGCGCTCCTTGACGATGCCCTGGAAAAGGCGCTCGCATGGGATACGTCGGCGCTTGTGGAAGAATATCTTGACGGCACGGAGTTTTCGTGCATCATTCTGGAGCGGCACGGGGTGCCCGAGGTCCTGGGCGTCACGGAGATACATCCGCAGGACATATTTTATACCTACGATGACAAGTATATGCCGGGCCGGTGCAGAAAATTTACGCCGCCCCGCACCATACCGGGTGACGCAGTGGAGGAAATCAGGCGTGAGGTCGTCCGGGCGTACCGCGCCCTCGGCTTCCGTTCCTACGGGCGTATCGATGGGTTCGTCCTTTCGGATGGACGTGTCCTTGTCACGGACCCCAACTCGTCATCGGGCATGGCGCCGTCGTCGTTCTTTTTCGAGCAGGCCGCTGAGGCCGGCATGCTTCCCTCGATGATTGCCGGCGAGCTTATTGAGGGGGCCATTGCGATTCACAAGAGCAAAAAGGGACCATTGTGATCCCGTCATTATAAAAAGTACCGCATGGATAAATAAAAGGAGGATACAGGTATGAAAAAATTCATTGTTGTCGCACTGGTAATGGGCATGTTGTCGTTGGCCGCCGCCGCTCAGGCCCTCGATCTTGGCGCCAAGGGCTATTACTGGCTTCCCGCTTTTTCCGGTGACCTGACGGCGGACACGGACATGATCGAGGGAACGAAGATTGACCTGAAAGATGACCTGGGTCTCAAGAGTGACGGCACTCCGCAGATCGAACTCTTTGCAGGTGTCGGTGATCACCGGCTGAGTCTCATGTATACGTACCTGGCGTACGAAGGTAAAGAGATGCTCAAGAAAGAAATAATCTTCAATGGAAAATCCTATGGCGCCGGTATCGGGGTTGATTCGAAATTCACCCTGCACATGGTCGACCTGGAATACCAGTACAAGGTGCTCAATCTGGAAAACATTCTTGCCGGTGCATCCCTCGGACTTATAGGCAAGGTCAAATATTTCGCCGGGGAAGCCGGCATCAACCAGCCCTTTACCGACGACACGGTATCATTCAACTTCGGGCTGCCCATGCTCGGTGTCGTGGCCCATGCGGGCATCCTTAAAGACAAGATTGAAGCCGAGGCAAAATTCGCGGCGATACGGTACTCGGGAAACATCTACATGGAAGGCGGGGCGGATCTTTCCTTCTCGCCCATGCCCTTCCTTGACATCAACGGCGGCTATAAGTTCATGCGGCTTGAAGTCGATGATGTGAGCGATGCGTATGCGGATCTCGAATTCATTGGACCCTATCTCGGTCTCACCGTGAGTTTCTAAGACGGGGATCGCACCTGCGTGAAGAACGGAACGACTGAAAAAATCAGGGTCGGGATCGTACTGGGAGGAATGTCCTCGGAGAAGGAAGTTTCCCTCGAAAGCGGGCGGAACATTTTCGGAAAGACCGACAAAGCCCGTTATGAACCCGTTCCCATTTTCATGGACGGCGGGGGTCTTCTATGGGAGATACCCCTCAAGCTTTTGATGCGCAATTCCACGAGAGATGTGGAACTTGACCTCGAAACCCAAGCCCGGCGCATACCCTATGAATCCCTCAGCGGTCGGGTCGATATCGTGTATGTCGGTCTTCACGGCAAATATGGCGAGGACGGCTGCTTCCAGGGCCTTCTGGAACTGCTCCGGATCCCCTATGTCGGCTCGGGTGTGCTCGGCTCGGCCCTCGGTATGGATAAATACATGGGAAGGAAGGTACTTGCCATGAGCGGGATTGCCGTGCCGGAGACGGTGCCGGTCATGGGCCCGGAATGGGACGAGGGCAGGGAGCGCATTATTGATGCTCTCGGGGAGAAGCCGGGATTCCCCTGCATCGTCAAGCCGTCCCGCGAAGGCTGCAGCACCGCCGTGGCGAAGGTGGTGTCCGCGGGAGATCTCCCGGCGGCGCTTGATGCCGCCCTCCAGTGGGATACCATCGCGCTCGTCGAGGAATTCGTCGAGGGGATGGAAGTCACCTGCGGGGTGATAGGAAACGATGCCCCCATGGCGCTCACCCCTTCGGAGACGATTCCCACGGCGTCGGTGCTCTCGCTTGAAGACAAGTTTCTCTATGGACAGGGGGAAAATAAAACGCCCGCGCGGCTTCCCGGACATGTTCTCGAACGCATTCAGGAAACCGCCGTCTGCACGTTCCGGGCGCTCAATCTGAAGGTCTATGCCAGGATTGACATGATCGTCCGCCCCGGCGGAGAGATTGTGGTCCTCGAGCCGAACAGTCTTCCCGGCATGACCCCGTCCACGGTGCTGTTTCACCAGGCCGCGGCATCGGGCATCACCCAGAGCGAGTTGATCGAGAGAATACTCACGCTTTCCTTCGAGGCCCATGCATCGAAAAAAGGACCGCTATAAGAGATGAAGAGAGCACTACTCTTTTTTGACAACCTCGGCTCATCGGTGATGAGGACCGTCGAAGAAGCGGGCAGTGTGCTTCTCATGTTCATCGACGTGCTGAAGTGGATGGTGAAACCGCCGCTGAAGCTCGATCTGATAATAAAACAGATGGAGTTCGTGGGGGTGAAATCCCTCTTCGTCGTGGTGCTGACGGGCACCTTCACGGGCATGGTCATGGCACTTCAGGGATATTACGGATTCAGGATGTTCAACGCCGAGAGCATGGTGGGTTCGACGGTGGCTCTCGGCATTACGAGGGAACTTGGTCCGGTGCTGACGGCGATTATGGTCACCGCCCGCGCGGGATCGGCGATGGCCGCCGAACTGGGCACGATGCGCGTCACCGAGCAGATCGACGCGTACTATGTCATGTCGGCGAATCCCGTCAAGTACCTCATTGTGCCGCGCATCGTGGCGGCCGTGCTTATGCTTCCCTTGCTCACTATTGTTGCCGATTTTGTGGGTATTCTGGGGGGCTATTTCGTGGGCGTTCCCATCCTGCACATCAATGCGGGGGCGTTCATGAAAAATATCGTGACCATCGTCAGTCTCGATGATATTTACAACGGCCTCATTAAATCGGCGTTTTTCGGCCTTATCCTCTCGGTAGCCGGCTGCTACAAAGGCTTTACCATGACGGGAGGGGCAGAGGGTGTCGGCAAGGCGACGACCGAAGCGGTCGTGCTCGCGTCGGTGTCGATACTTGTGTGCGATTACTTTTTGACGGCAATTATGTTTTAGACCGCGAACGCTTCCCGGGAAAGAGGAATTCGTGGAAATGATACCGGAAGGTGGCGCGACCGGTCGCAGGTGAGACAGGCTTCGATGATACGACTCGTCAACGTCAACAAAAAATTCGGCCGCAACCATGTATTGAGAGACCTCAACCTGGAAATAGAGGACGGCAAGACCACGGTCATTATCGGCCGGAGCGGGGGAGGGAAGAGCGTCCTCCTGAAGCATATCATCGGTCTTGTCAAACCCGACAGCGGCCAGGTCATCGTTGACGGTGTGGACATTGCGACGCTCGACGAGGAGGATCTGAACGAGGTTCGGAAAAAATTCGGAATGCTCTTCCAGGGAGGCGCCCTCTTTGATTCAATGACCGTGGGTGAGAATGTGGCATTCCCGCTCAGGGAGCACGCGAAAAAGAACGAACACGAGATAGAGGATATCGTCGCCGAGAGGCTGCTTGCCGTGGGGTTGCCGGGTCTGGAGCACCTGATGCCCTCCGAACTGAGCGGCGGCATGAAGAAGCGGGCCGGGCTGGCGCGGGCAATTGCGCTGCATCCGGAAATCGTGCTCTTCGATGAGCCCACGACGGGACTCGACCCGGTGATGGCCGAGGCAATCAACCAGCTCATTATCGAAACGCAGGAGCGGTTCAACCTGACCTGTGTGGCAACGAGTCACGATATGCATTCGATCTTCACCATCGGTCATAAGGTTGCCATGATTTACGACGGACGGATTATAGAATACGGTACACCCGGGGAAATGAAGGCGTCCGCGAATCCCGTGCTGCAGCAGTTCATATCGGGAAGCCTTGAGGGGCCGATACATATCGTGTAACTGAGGAGTGATGAAAAAAGGGAGATCGTGATGGTATCTATAAGCACGCAGGCAAAGGTGGGACTCTTCGTGCTCGCTGCGTTGATTCTGCTCGCCTACATGTCTTTCCGGGTGGGGCAGTACGGGTTTGGGCTGAAGAACGGATATCTTATCAGCGCCGAGTTTGAAAACGCGACGGGCCTTGAGCGCGATGCATCCGTCAGAATCGCCGGCGTTGAGGTGGGACGTGTGGAAAATATCACGCTGACCGATGGGAAGGCCCGTGTCAGCATGAGGATCCTGCCGAGTGTCAAACTTGCCGACGATGTCAAAGTGATGGTGAGGGCCTACGGCATCCTGGGAGATAAGTTCATCGAAATCATCCCGGGGACGAAGGGACGCCCCACACTCGAGGAAGGGGGTGAAATCACCCGCGTTGAAAAACAGATTGATATCGACCAGCTCGTGCGGAACCTCACGAACATCGCCGATGACGTGCTTGCAGTGACGGCGTCGCTCAGGAAAGTGCTTGGCGGAGAAGAGGGGGCGGCAAATCTTGAGGGTATTCTCACGAACACGAGGGAGCTGACGGCGAATCTCAACAGGGTGGTGAAGGAAAACGACGAAGATCTGAAAACCATGATGACTCACCTCGCCCAGGCGTCGAAGGATCTGGAAAAAACCTTTATCGCGCTCCGCCAGATATCCGAAGAGATCAACAGGGGTGAAGGCACCATGGGCCAACTCGTTAAAAAACGGGAAATCTATGACAATCTGAACGAAACCCTCGCCTCTCTCCGTGAAATTACCGACAAGATTAACGCGGGCAAGGGAACCATCGGGAGGCTCATCAATGATGAAAAGACGGTCGATGCCCTTGATACGAGCCTCGCAAGCCTTGACAAAAGCATGGAAGGACTCAATAAGTATCTCCTGAAAACGGAAGAGTTCCGCACCTTCCTCAGCTACAGAGGCGAGTATCTCTTTGATTCGCAGAACTCCAAGGGTTACTTTGAAGTCAAAATCAGGCCGAAGGAAGACAAGTTCTATATCGTGGGACTGGTGGCGGATCCCCGGGGGAAGCGTTCGATTTCCGAAAGGACCGTCGACGGCGTCACGAGCCACATCGAGGAGTGGGACAAGAACAAGCTTCTCTTTAATGCAGAGATCGGGAAGCGCTTCAGAAACCTGGTGCTGAGGGGCGGGCTCCTCGAGTCAACGGGCGGCATCGGTCTCGATTACTTTGCGCTGAATGATAATCTCAGACTCTCTTTTGAAGCATTTGATTTTGATCCCGACCGGCGGCCGCATCTCAAGGTGTTTGCCGACTACGAACTCCTGAAGCACGTGTCCATGACGGCGGGCTATGATAATTTCATCAGCGATGAGGGGAACGAATCACCCTTCGTCGGCGTGTCCATATTCTTCGAGGATGACGACTTCAAGTATCTCATAGGCAACACCCCGATACCAAAATGACCTTGCGGCGGGATGAGAGCGCAACGCAGAAGATAGACTTTTTACGCGGTCATCATGATTTATTTTCAATAAGCGCCTGTAATTGACACCGAAAAAGGTATCAGATCAAGAGAATGTGTTGACTTTTTCAAAAAAATGAATACATTAGGCACGCGATTCGTGAAGGGGGCGTGGGATGTATTTCGGACAGACGGAAGTCTCACAGATGAGATCAAGTTTCGACCTCGCCGAAAAGCTCACAGAAAAGTATTTTTCTCTCGGAGCCGGTGGCATTAAATCCCACCCATACGAGGTGAAAACACTTATAGAACTCAGAGAGCATGAAGTACATGAAAAAGCCTTTGCCCATCTCTGCAAGTATTATGTCCCGGAGAAAAGCAGTATTTCAGGGAACGCAGGGTTTTCCTTCTACAAGGTCTGTCTCCAGGACAACAGAATTCTCGATGCGGTCACGCGGGGCGGGTCTTTTATAAAGTTTGCGCCCCTCATGCTCTACATCGCGCTCCATGAAATGGTTCATGTCGTTCGTTTCGGTTCGGGGGCTGTTGATTTTGAAGCGCCCGAGGATCAAAAGCGGGAAGAGGAAGAAAGAGTCAACGTGCTGACCCGAGGCATTCTGAAGCCCGTAGCGGACAGGGAACTCAATCTCGTCATTGACTGTTTCAATGACTGTTATCATATCGGGGATATTTTCAATAATTAGGGAGGTTCTGTCGAATGCCGATTTATGAATACAGGTGCCGGAAGTGCGGGAAACAGTTCGAAGCACTTCAGGGCATGACGGATAAGGACTTGAAAAAGTGCCGGTACTGCAATGGCCCCGCCGAAAAAATGATGTCCCTTTCTTCCTTTCATCTGAAAGGGGCGGGCTGGTATGTCACCGATTACGGCGGAAAGAAGCAGTCGGATAAGATGAAGAAGGAGAAGGAATCGGAGACGGCGCCGGTTGAATCAAAGACCGAAAAAACGGACACCGCTCCCGCCGTAAAAGAGACCAAAGAATAGAACTGCGTGTACAGCGCATAGAATGAAACTATGAATGCCCCGGAATACTCCGGGGCATTTCTTTTTCCGGCAATGTCTTCGGTCAGCGGACGACCACTCTTCCCTGCGGGCGGGCGGTAATCTCGCCGATGACGGCGGCACTCCTGATGCCGGACCCGTGCATGCGATGAACAAGACCGGGCGCCTCTTCCTTCGCACAGGAGATAAGGAGCCCTCCCGAAGTCTGGGGATCGAAGAGGATGTCATAGAGCCACTCGGGGCATGTAGGCGCCCGTTCGACCATCGCCGCGCGGTATGAACGGTTCCGGTGCAGGCCGCCGGGAAGTATTCCCGACTCGACGAATTCTCTCAGGCCCGGGAACACGGGAACCGATGACGCGTCAATGATGATTCCCACCTCGCTCTCCTCGATCATTTCGCAGGCGTGGCCGATGAGTCCGAAACCGGTCACATCGGTGCAGGCATGCACCCGCGGTGTTGCCGTCATGAGCGCGGCTGCCTCTTTGTTGAGAGCAATCATTGAGCCGGCGGAAAGGGCCGCCAGTTCCTCCGTCGCCATGTCCGCTTTTACGGCGGTGGCGACAATGCCGGTGCCGAGGGGTTTGGTGAGGATGAGGGCGTCTCCTGGCCGCGCCCCCCTGTTGCGGAGCACCCGTGCGGGGTGGATGGTGCCGGTAACGGAAAGGCCGTACTTGAGTTCATTGTCTTCAACGCTGTGCCCGCCAAGGAGCACGACACCGGCCTCGTGCAGTGTGGCGAGTCCGCCTTTCAGGATTTCACGGAGAATATCGAGGCCCATGGTCTTAATGGGAAAACAGATGATGTTGAGGGCCGTCAGCGGTTTCCCGCCCATGGCGTAGACGTCGGAAAGAGCGTTTGCCGCTGCAATCCGCCCGAAGGTATGGGGATCATCCACGATGGGGGTAAAGAAGTCCACCGTCTGAATGAGTGCGAGATCATCGCGGAGTCTGTACACTCCCGCGTCCTCGCAGTGCTCGATGCCCGCGATCAGGTTCGGATCGGTTACGAGCGGCAGATCGCAGAGCGCCTGGTGCAGGTCACCCGGACCCAGTTTGCAGGCTCACCCCGCTCCCCGCACCGTCTGGGTGAGACGGACTTTCTCGCGTGCAGTCATGCATTGTGCTCCCGGTGATTATTTTTTAATTCCCGGCTGAAGCATTATCCAAATGAGGTGAATAAGTCAAATGCAATAACTGCATATTGATTAAGTGCGGCCTCTGTGATATCGCCTGCCCATGTCTCAACGGAACATGAGAAATATCACCTTACAGCAACTGCGGGCGCTCATGGTCGTCGCGGAGGAGAGGAGTTTCAGCAGGGCCGCCGATATCATGCACCTGACGCAGCCGTCGCTCACCAAACATATTCAGAATCTGGAGGTTGTGGTGGGCATTCCTCTTCTGGAGAGAAAAACGAGGGGGATCACACTCACGTCCGGAGGCAGGGTGCTGTACGAGAGTGCTCGCCGCATTTTCAGGATGATCGATGATGCCGGAGAAAAGATACAAAGGCTTCACGAGGACGGAGGCGGCGCCATCGTGGTGGCGGCAAGCTCCATACCAGCCACGTATATTCTCCCGCATGTCATTCGGGGATTCGCGTCACACCATCCCCGTATCGGCTTCATGGTGCGGACCGGCGACAGCGATGAGACGATTGACATGATTCTCAACGACGAGGCGGAAATCGGCTTCGTGGGCAGACCCATCACCCACAGAAAACTTCACGCCGAGCGTCTCTGGAAGGACAGGCTCTCCGTGGTGGTTCCCGCCTCGCACCGGTGGAAGGGAAAACCGCACGTCACCCTGGGGGAATTATCGGCGGAACCCTTTGTGCTCCGGGAACGCGGCTCGGCGACGCGCGCGACCTTCGAGTCATATCTCGTCAGGAAGAAAAAAAACCTTGCAGAGTTCCATATTGCCTGTGAGCTGGGGAGTTCAGAGGCGGTGAAGGAAGCTGTTATTGCAGGTCTCGGCGTATCTGTCATATCGCACCACGCCGTGGCACGCGAAGTTGAAGACGGGGTGCTTGCCCTCGTTTCACTGAAAGAGTTCACCATGGAGCGGCATATCTTCCTGATATATCGAACGCAGTTCAACCTTCTCCCGCATCATCAACTCTTTCTCGAGTGTGCAAGAAAGTTCACACCGGGTGGAAGACATGGATAAGGGCATTCGTTACTACAGCACCAACAGAAATCTCGACGCCGCCGGGGGCGTGATTCCCTTCAGGGAGTCCGTCACCTTCAGGGAGGCGCTCCTCCGGGGGCAGGCGCCGGACGAGGGACTTTTCATGCCCGACCGCATACCGCGGCTCACCGTGGACGACATCATGGCGCTCAGGGGGAGACCTTATGCCGATGCGGCAATGAAAGTCGCCGGTTTATTTCTTGCGGGCGAGGTAAAGGAAGACGTGCTCTCGCGCATCGTGGCGGAGTCCTATCCCTTCGAGGTTCCCCTTGAGCACGTCGTGGAACGACTCTATATCATGAGGCTCGACCGGGGACCCACGGCATCGTTCAAGGATTTTGCCGCCCGCATGATGGCACGACTCATGAGCCATTTCCGCCCGGAAGGCCGGCGTCTCAATGTACTCGTGGCGACTTCCGGCGACACGGGGAGCGCCGTGGGCGAGGCGTTCAGGGGAGTGGCCGGCATCGATGTGTATATTCTGTATCCCCGGGACGAGGTGAGCGGGCAGCAGAAGAAACAGCTCGATACGATAGGCGGTAACGTGAGTGCGGTCTCGATCGACGGGAAGTTCGACGACTGTCAGAACCTGGTGAAGAATGCCTTTTCCGATGCGTCGCTGGCGTACCTCAATTTCACCTCGGCAAATTCCATCAACTTCGGAAGAATTCTTCCACAGACCGTCTATTACATCTACGCTTATGCCCAGCTTGCAGGGCAGCGAGAGGAAATCGTCGTCTCCGTGCCCTCGGGCAATTTCGGGAATGCCCTCGGCTGTGAGTATGCCCGCCGGATGGGGCTGCCGGTGAAAAAACTCGTGATGCCTACGAATGAGAATGAAGAGTTTCCGCGGTTTCTCCGGACCGGACGCTATGAAAAGATATCGCCCTCGCGGGCCTGTCTTTCCAATGCAATGAACGTGGGGCATCCGAGCAACCTGGCCCGTTTTTTCGAACTCTACGGCGGCACGGTCGACAGGACGGGAAAGGTACACCGCAATCCCGATGTCGAGGCAATGAAAAGAAACATCTGGTCGGTTGCCGTTTCCGACGAGATGACGAAACAGTGCATCAGGGATGCCCATGAAAGATACGGCATAATCCTGGAGCCGCATGGCGCCGTGGGCTGGCGGGGACTGGAACTGTATCTCGAAGAAAGTAAAGAACGTCCTCTCTGCGTATCGCTCGAAACGGCTCATCCTGCCAAATTTCCCGAGGAAATAATCGAACTCCTCGGTATTGTGCCCGAGGTTCCCGCCTCCATGAGAGATCTCGACACAAGGACAGGGGAGGCGGTACAGCTTCCCGCACGCTACGATACCTTCAAGGAATACCTTAAAGATACTCTGAAAACGTTGGATTCTTAGTGCGTTAAGAAGATTTCATCATGACGCGCCTGCCCCGGACTCACTGTGTCATCAGGTGACGCTGTTCGGCTTTCGGCACATACCATTTGATCAGGTTGTAGCCTATCCCGATTGGTGCGGTCTCGACGCCACGGAAACGTGCACTCACGATGGGCAGTGCATCGGGGACAAAGAGAAATGTATAGGGCTGGTCTTCGGCCATGATTTCCTGAATCCTGTCGTAGCTTTTTTTCCGCTCTGCGCGGTCGAAGGTTGTCCGTCCCCTTTCAAGAAGTTCGTCAACTTCGCTGTTTCTGTACGACACGAAATTCAGTTCTCCCGGTTTTGTCTTGCTTGAATGCCAGACATCATACAGATCAGGATCGAGCGTGATAGTCCATCCCAGTATGGTGGCGTCGAATTTCTTTTTGTTGATGAACTCATTAATAAACGCGGCCCACTCTATGATGCGTATCTTCACGCTGATTCCCACGTCCGCGAAGCGCCGCTGCACGATTTCGGCGCACTTCGCCCGCACCTCGTTTCCCTGGTTGGTGATGATTTCAAAGGCGAAGGGTTTTCCGTCTTTATCGAGTATGCCGTCGCCGTCGGTGTCCTTCCATCCCGCCGCCAGGAGAAGTTCTTTTGCCTTTGCGGGATCGTAGGGGTAGCGCTTCACGTCGGGATTATAGGCCCAGGTTCCCGGTTTATAGGGCCCCGTTGCCTCCTGCCCGAGACCGAGAAGCACGCCGTCGATGATTTCCTTCTTATTGACGGCATATGAGAGTGCCTGGCGTACCCGGCGGTCCCTGAAGAGCGGGTTTTCAAGGTTGTATCCCAGGTAGGTATAGCCGAACGAAGGGTACCGGTACTTGCGGTAGTTCGTGCGGAAGAGATCATTTTCGGTCTGCCGTGTGTACTGGAGTGGCGTCAGGTTCATCTGGTCAATTCCCATCGCCTTGAGTTCAAGGAACATGGTGGCCATGTCGGGAATGATGCGCACGAGATATCCGTCGGTATAGGGCCGGCCTTCGAAATAAGCGGGATTCTGCACGAGGGCAATCTTCTGTCCCGTTTTCCATTCTCTGAACCGGTAGGGACCGGTGCCCACGGGATTCCGGGCGAAGGGTGTGTTCGCGATATCGCGGCCGTCAAGGAGATGCGCGGGGAGTATCGAAGAGCCCCAGCTGGGCAGCGCGGGGGCAAAGGGTTTATCGTAAGTGACGCGGAAGGTATAGACATCGATCACCTCCGCTTTTTTCACCTTGAGGAAATCTCCCGAATAGGCGGTGGGAGTTTTCGGATCGATGGTGACCTTGTAGGTGTACATTACGTCGTCCGCGGTGAAGGGACGGCCGTCGTGCCATGTAACACCTTTTCTCAGGTGAAAGCTGATGACAAGCCCGTCCGGTGAGATGTCCCATGACTCCGCCAGATCACCCACAATATTCATGTCCTTGTCGTACTTGACGAGACCGTTGAAGATCATGGCCGAAATGCCGTGGGAGGTGCTGTCGGTGGAGAGGATGGGGATAAGATTCGAGGCATCACCGATGGAGCCCTCGATCAGGATATCGCCATACGCCGGCGTCGACGTGCCCGGGGGCGGCAGGGATTTTTTTGTCCCGTTCTCATCACCGCCGCCGCATGATGCGAGAACGGGAATGACAATCAGTAATGCGAAAAAAACGGCATGCCTCAGATAATTCATATGCATCGCTCCTTGCACTCTGGTGGTGACCGCCGGTACGCGCGACGGACCCGTTTGCGCTGGTGACAAGACCTATCATATTTTGGCGGGAAGCAAAAGAATCGATGAGCACCTGCGCCGCACGCATAATCACCGGCTGCCATCGAAATATTGACATGGCACCTGTTTTCCACTAAAAGAGCGGTACTACTACAACCGAGGTGAGTCACGGTGAATGAGGCTGCAGGTCTGACATCGGTAAATGTGGGCGGCTTCCATGGGAGCGTCCTTGACATGGCCCTTGCTGCGGGTCCCATGGTGCAGTTCGTTCTCGTGCTTCTTCTTTTCTTTTCCGTGGTATCGTGGGCCATCATACTCATGAAATACAGGATACTCGGCAGGGTAAAGAAGGAAAACCGCATGTTCCTTGAAGCCTATATGAGAATCAACAAACTCTCGGACGTATTCCCCGAATCAAAAAAATTCAGCAACTCGACTCTCGCCGAGGTTTTCAGGGCCGGCTATACGGAACTCGTTAAAACAGCGGGGGGGAGAAGGGAGTCTTTACCCGACGAAAAGATTCCTCTCGATTCACCCGGTCTCGAACTGCGGGGAATCGATAATGTGGAGCGCGCCCTCAACAGGGCCTGTGAAGTGGAGTCGGCGAGGCTCTCGAGCGCCCTCGGGTTTCTCGCCACGACGGGAAGCGCGAGTCCCTTCATCGGACTCTTCGGCACCGTGTGGGGGATTATGAGCGCCTTCAAGGGAATCGGCATCCGCGGGACTGCCTCGCTTGCGGTAGTGGCGCCCGGCATTTCGGAAGCACTGATCGCCACGGCGGCGGGTCTCGCGGCGGCAATTCCCGCGGTGATATTCTACAATTATTACGTGAACCGGGTGCGGGTCATCAGTGTGGAGTCGGACAACTTCGCCTCCGAGTTTCTGAACATCGTGGAACGCTACTACGTGAAGAACGTGAAAACATGAACGACAGGCGTCACCGCTTCCGCGGTGCTCATGAGCCCGTGGCCGATATCAATGTAACCCCGCTCGTCGACGTGGTGCTGGTGCTTCTCATCATCTTTATGGTGACGGCGCCGATGCTGCAGATGGGAATCGACGTGAACCTGCCGCGCGTCAAGGCGAGAAGCGTTGACGTGGAAGAAGAAAAGCTCGTGCTCACCGTCACGAACAAGAAGGAAATCTATCTCAACAAGTACAAGACCACACTGGAAGGTCTCAACTCCCAGCTTGAAAAAGTGCTTGCCTCGAAAATAGAGCGCGAGGTGTATCTGCGCGCAGATGAAAGCGTTCCCTATGGATTCGTCGTGCAGGTCATGTCGGAAGTGAGGAAGGCAGGCGTCGACAAGCTGGGCATGATTACCGAACCTCCGAAAGAATAGCGGCGCATCGTGATACCATGGACGGCATACGGCGTACCGGGGACATCAATCTCACTACCATGATCGTGCTGTCGCTTGTGCTCCACGCCGTCGCACTTTTGATCCTTATCCTTGCGCCGGCACGCGAGACCCCCCGCCTTACCTTTGGACCCGTCTATAGCGTTGATCTGGTCAGCACCCCCGCGAGCGCGGGAGAACCGCGCCGCGTCAGTATTATTTCGGACGCCCTCTCGAAAAAATCCGCTACTGTGAACATTCCGGTGGTAAAGAAAATCATTCCGCGAGAAACGCCCGTGCCCGCCCCGCCGGCACGCGCGGAGGAGAAGGCCGGAGAACACACGGTGAGCCAGGCAATCGAACGCATCAGGCAAAAGGTGTCCGCGGCTCCCGCAGAAGAGACGGGGCCGGTGACCTCAAGGGGGCCCGTCGAGCTTGACATGAGGATGAGGGTCTACTATTCGCTTGTCTGGTCGAAGATAAAAGCCCAGTGGGCGCTGCCGCAGGAGCTTCTGTCCGGCGACGGCACAGTGGCCGTGGTGGCGCTCCGTATTTCGAGAGACGGCGAGGTGGACGGCATCACCTTTGAAAAATCTTCCGGCAGCAAAGTGTTCGATGAATCGGCAGTCAAGGCGATACGCAAGGCAGGTCCCTTCCCGCCGCTTCCCGAATGGTTCGATGAGAGCGTCTGCGACGTGGGAATAAGGTTTCACGCATCCGAACTGAAACAGTGACGGCCCCGGCCGCGGGAATTTTCAGAGTGACGACTCATTCCCGGAATATGCACCCCCTGAAGCGGGACCGACGGCGCTGCCTTCCGCAGCGCGACCTTTTTGAAAGCAGTGAGCACCGAGCTTGCACCGGCTGCTGCTATTGCAGCGGCAGCCGGCGTCATGTGAAAGGCAGTATTCATGAGGGTACGCACAAGGTGGTTTTTCATTCCGGCGATTATTATCTGTATCGGCATCTCAACCAGTAATCTCTGCCAGGCGAAGGTGTATATCGACATCGACTCGCCCTCGTTTCAGAAATATCCCATCGCCGTGACGCCGTTCAAGAATCAGGGTCCGCGCACGGACACTGAAAATCTCTCAACCTTTTTTACGGACCGTCTTTCGTCGACGCTCGATATCACCGGGTACTTCAAAATCATCGATATCGGGGGAGTTCCCGAAAGCGAGCGCGGCAGTGACCCGCGCTCGGGAGCAA
>JAPLJO010000140.1 GCA_026388515.1 Deltaproteobacteria bacterium
GACCCCCACGGTTTCCGGCCGCTTTAGCTGGGAAGAATCGGTGATGCCTGAGTGGTGGCATCGGAAACGTGCGCCTTCGATATCATCGGCGCTGAGTACGTGCGGAGCATCGAGCCGGGTGAGATCGTGATAATTGATGAACGCGGAATCGAATCACGGCGGCTGCCGAAGGCCCGCAGGGCGCTCTGTGTGTTTGAGTATATATACTTTTCCAGGCCCGACAGCATCATCTTCGGTGAGAAGGTGGATAAGGTGAGGAGACACCTCGGGAAAAAGCTTGCCGAGGAAGCCCCCTGCGATGCCGATATCGTCATCGCCATTCCGGATTCCGCCAATACGGCCGCCCTTGGATACGCCGGTGCGTCGGGACTGCGATTCGAAATCGGCCTCATCCGGAATCACTACGTGGGGCGGACCTTTATCGTACCCCACCAGAGGGAGCGGGATCTCGATGTAAAGGTCAAATTCAACCCCGTCTCCGGCGTGCTTAGGGGAAAGCGCGTCGTCGTAGTCGAGGATTCCATTGTGCGCGGCACCACGCTGAAGCAGCTTGTCCGCCTTATACGCAGTGCGGGTGCGAAGGAAATCCATGTGAGGGTGAGTTCACCGCCGGTCATATCTCCCTGTTTCTACGGGATCGATATGGCCAGCCGGGGTGAACTGATTGCCGCCTCCCACCGCGTGAAGGAAATCGCCGACCACATCGGCGCCGACTCACTGGCGTATATTTCGGTGAAGGGGATGCTCTCCGTGGTACCCGCGGGAAAGTCCCAGTGCGCCGCCTGTTTCACCGGGCGGTATCCCACGGACATACCGGCGGACTTCACGAAGGGGCAGTTCGATAACGTATGCGGGGCCATCATTGATTAGTGAGCGATATGCGGAAGGAAGGATGAAATGGCCGATCGGGGCGTGATGCCGAAAGAAAGAGTGAGTTGTGCCGGCCTCGGTGCTGCCGATACGGGGCGCGCGGTGCGTCTCGCGGGGTGGGTTGATGCCTTGAGGGATCACGGAGAGGTGCTGTTCGTGCATCTGCGCGACGTCAACGGCATCGTGCAGGTCGTCTTCAATCCTGCGCACACGCCGGCCCCCGTATGCGATCTGGCCGCCGCATTACGAAACGAATACTGTGTTGAAATCACCGGACGGGTGACGCTCCGCGAAGTGGGAACGGAAAACCCGCACATCGAGACGGGAACGATAGAAGTGGTCGCGGAAACTCTCAACATCCTCGCGAAATCGAAGGCGCTTCCTTTCCAGATATCCGAAAAGGCGATGGTGGCGGGTGCCGACGCCCGAGGTGCCGGTACCGTGGGAGAGGACCTGAGGCTCCAGTACCGCTACCTGGATCTGCGCCGTCCCGGCATGCAGCGCAATCTCATCATGCGTCACAGAATAGTGAAGCGCATGAGAGATTACCTCGATGCCCGGGGATTCGTCGAGGTGGAGACCCCGGTGCTTACGAAGAGCACCCCCGAGGGCGCACGGGATTACCTGGTGCCGAGCCGTGTCCACCGCCACTGCTTTTACGCACTTCCCCAGTCGCCCCAGCTGTTCAAACAACTGCTCATGGTAGGGGGGCTGGAGCGGTATTTTCAGATTGCCCGGTGCTTCCGCGACGAGGACCTTCGTCCCAACCGCCAGCCCGAATTCACGCAGCTCGATCTCGAGGCTTCCTTCATCGACGAAGAATATATCTATGAAATTATCGAAGGCCTGATGACCGAGGTGTGCGCCCTGGGAGATATCACCCTTTCCGCTCCGTTTGCGCGCATGACCTGGCAGGAAGCGATGGACACCACGGGTTCCGATCATCCGGACACGCGCTTCGGTCTGCGGTTCGTGGATGCAACGGATATCTTTGCCGGCACCTCCTACGGCATATTCAGGCAGGTGCTGGAGCACGGCGGCCGTATCAAGGGTATCAACGTAAAGAGAGAATCAGAGCGGTTGAGCAAGAACGTCCTCCAGAATGAATATGCGAGGGAGATCGTACCGTCCTTCGGCGCCCGCGGCATGACCTGGATGCGTGTGACGGGGGGTACTCTGGAATCGAACATCGTCCAGTTTTTCAGTCCCGGTGAACGGGACGGCATATTGGAGCGTTTCGGTGCCGAAGATGGTGACGTCATCATAATGATTGCCGACCGCTCCTGGCAGGTGCTTACTTCGGCGCTGGGCCTTCTCAGACTGCACCTTGCCGGTCGCCTGGGACTGATTCCCGACGGAATGTACCGTCCGCTCTGGATCACCGATTTTCCCCTTTTCGAGGTTACCGAAAGGGGACTGACATCGAGCCACCATCCTTTCACGGCGCCCGACCGGGAGGACTTCGACCCGAAGGACAAAGACGTCCTCGCAGGCCTGCGTTCACGCGCCTATGATCTCGTCATGAACGGTGAAGAACTGGGCGGCGGCAGTATCCGCATTCACCGTGCCGCCGTGCAGCGGAAACTGTTCGACGCGCTGGGACTCACCCAGGACGAGGTGCGCGAAAAATTCGGATTTTTCATACACGCCCTCGAGTACGGTGCGCCGCCTCACGGGGGAATCGCCCTCGGAATTGATCGGCTTGTTTCGATGATACTCGGCACGCCCTCCATCAGGGATGTCATTGCGTTTCCAAAAAACCGGAGCGCCTACTGTCCTCTGAGCGAGGCGCCCTCCGCGGTGTCCCGTACACAGCTCGCGGAACTGGGTCTTGTAGAATCAGGCAGCGGGAAATGGGTGCTCGGCAAAAAGATTATGTAACTGCCCGTGTGAATGGTTGAAGTGTTCGGAAATCGGGAGAAGTCAGACGACATGAAACGAAACAAGGCGATACTCGCGCTTGAAGACGGGAGACTGTTTGAAGGGCGGGCCTTTGGCGCAGAGGGCGAGCGTTTCGGCGAAGTCGTCTTCAATACGGGCATGGCGGGGTACCAGGAAGTGCTCACCGATCCATCGTACCGGGGCCAGATCGTGGTGATGACCTATCCGCTCATCGGCAATTACGGCGTGAATGCGGAAGATGCCGAATCACGGTCGCTCTGGCTGGAAGGATTTGCAGTGAAGGAACTTTGCCGCATACCCAGCAGCTGGAGGGCCGAAGGCAACCTGGATTCCTATCTTGCCGACCACGGTATCATCGGTATCGAGGGCATTGACACAAGGGCGGTCACCAGGCATATACGCGATGCCGGCGCCATGAGGGCCGTGATTTCCACCGTGGATACGGATGCCGCGTCCCTTGTTGAAAAGGCGAGAAAATCCCCCGGGCTCGTGGGACGGGATCTTGCCTCCCAGGTGACCTGCGATGCACCCTATGAGATGGGAGGCGGTGATGGTCTTCGGGTGGTCGTGCTTGATTTCGGCGTTAAACTGAGCATCCTGCGGTCGCTCATACGTGCGGGATGCACCGTCATCGTCGTTCCCGCCCGTACGCCGGCGCAGGAGATTCTCCGGCTCGATCCCGACGGGGTGCTGTTGTCGAACGGCCCCGGTGATCCCGCCGCCGTCACGACGGCCGTCGGCACGGTGAAGGCGCTCCTCCGGGAGAAAATAATTCCCGTCTTCGGCATCTGCCTGGGGCATCAACTGCTCGGGCTCGCCATGGGAATTCGGCCACCACGGGGTGAATCATCCGGTGAAGGACATAGAGACGGGACGCATCCACATCACCGTCCAGAATCACGGCTTCTGCGTTGACGTCGATTCACTCCGGGGGAGTGACATGGAGATAACCCATATGAATCTAAACGACGGTACGCTGGAAGGTATGCGGCACAGGAAGCTTCCCTTCTTTTCAGTTCAGTTCCATCCCGAGGCCGCGCCCGGACCTCATGATGCGAGTTATTTGTTCGGCCGTTTCATCGACTATATGAAAATGCGGAGTGTGTAATGAGAGAGACCGTTGCCATTTTCGATTTCGGTTCGCAGTATGCCCAGCTCATCGCGCGGCGTGTCCGCGAACTCGGCGTGTACTGTGAAATAGTGCCTCATGACAGCACGAAAGAGGA
>JAPLJO010000119.1 GCA_026388515.1 Deltaproteobacteria bacterium
CTCGGTAAGCTTACTGCACCGGCTCTCCCGCGCACTGAATGTCGATGCCGCCACGTTCCTCAAGGAGACGGAAAAGACGGCCATCCGCGACAGCCGCACCAAGGCCTACACCACGCGGACACAGAACTACTCGTACCAGACCCTCACGCCGGGAGCGGAACACGAGCACCTCCGCTCATTCATGGTCACCATCGAACCCCGGCAGCTTCACAAGCCCGTGGCATACAAACATGAAGGGGAGGAATTCATCTACGTGATGGAGGGAGATCTCGAGCTTACCCTCAGCAGCAAGGTGCACCGGCTGAAGCCCCACGAATCAATCCACTTCAATTCCGAAATTCCCCACAAGCTGAAAAGCATCTCCGACGAGCCGACGCGCTGCCTCGTCATCCTCTATACCCCGTAAGGATTTCAGATACTTCTCTCGAGAAGGGCCGCCGCCTCTATGTGCTTTGTCTGGGGAAACATGTCGACGGGCTGGAGCGCGGCGAGGGTGAATCCGCGGTCGATGAGGAATCTCACGTCCCGCGCCTGCGTGGCGGGATTGCATGACACGTACACGATTCGTTGCGGCATGAGCGCGGCAATACCCTCGAGGACGGCATTCGAACATCCCGTGCGCGGCGGATCGAGGATGAGACAGTCGAAGGGGCGCTCCCCTCTTCCGCCGGAAACCCGCCCCATCTCCTCCACGGGATGATCGAAAAACTGCACATTCTTCACACCCTGGCGTGATGCGTTCTCCCGGGCGCATTCGACGGCCTTCGTGTCGGAATCGAGACCGATCGAGCGATGAACGTCAGGGGCGATAAAAATCGAAAAGAGGCCGGACCCGCAGTAGCAGTCGAGGAACGTGTCGGATGGACGGGGACCCGCCAGGGAGCGCACGGTATCGACAAGCGTGCCGGCACACGAAAGATTCGCCTGAAAGAAGCCTCCGTAGGGGACAAGAAGTGACTTCCCCTTCACTTCGCGCACAATTCGCGAGGCGGAACGGTACCCCGTCCCCGACCAGAATGCAAGTCTCGCCGGGGCGCGCGGCGGTGTCGCCTTCATGGCCGCCCGGAACTTCCCGTACTCATCGTTGATGGATTCATCCACGATTTCGCATCGCCCGATATCAACGAGCACCCGGCCGCCATCGTCAACAAACCCGAGGCGCCACGATCCTCCGTCGCCGCGCCGGAGGTGATATTCCGCCTTTCCGCGGTAGTGGTAGATTTTCTCCGAAGGAATAATGGGACGGACCGGCGGTGAGGGAATTCTTCCGATACGCTCGAAGGACTCCACGACCTGCCGCTCTTTGAGGGAAAGCTGCGTCCGGTAATCCAGGTGCTGGTAATGGCAACCCCCGCACTGCCCGTAGTAGCGGCACTTCGGGGGCACGCGGTGAGGCGACGGTGAAAGGATTTTCTCGATTGATCCTTCGCAGTAGTTCTTCCTTACCTTCGTGATGCGGACCGAAAGCTCATCGCCGGGGGCTGCATAAGGAACAAACACCACGGCGCCTTCCACCCTTCCCACGCCCTTTCCGCCGAAAGCAACGGAATCTATCTTCATGGCAATAATCTCATTCAGTTCCATAGCTTTTCGTATCACCACTCCCGCATCCTGTATATTTGCCCGTCCTGACTTTTTACGAAGCCATTTATACATTGCAGATTCAGAGGACACAAGCCGTCATTTCGCTTTACAAGCCTTCCGAATGCTGTTATTTTGCACCTCTCATTTTTTTCGCCCCATGGATATGATAATGGAAAATGAAGACATACACCGCGTCACCCTCGACGGCAAAGAGATTATCGTCGTCGGAACGGCCCACGTATCAAAGGAAAGCGCCGATCTGGTCGAGAAGGTCATCCGCGAGGAGCGCCCCGACGCGGTCTGCGTGGAACTCTGCCGGGCACGGGACGAGGCGCTGACCCAGCAGGCCCGCTGGGAAGAGATGGACATTTTCCAGATTATCCGCGAGAAACGCGCCGCGCTCCTCCTCACGCAGCTCATCATGGCCTCCTTCCAGAAACGAATCGCCGACAGGTTCGGCATCGTCC
>JAPLJO010000110.1 GCA_026388515.1 Deltaproteobacteria bacterium
GCGCAGCTTGAACTCAAGCTGCGCTAAGATGCCCCGCGGCTTGCCGCGGGGAGTTTCACTTTACGATAGTGTCGCCGCCGTCATGTATTTTCTAAAGAGCGTATTCAGAATCGGCTTGCGGCATACCAGGGAGTGAATGAAATGCTGACACGATCACGATCGCTCTTGACCGTACTTATCATTATCGCAGTGATTGCACTTATATGGCTGGGGCATACCTTCCTTGAGGGAGAGAAGCCGGATATTCAGATCACGCCGCCGCTTAAAACGATAGGCAAGACCACACGCACCTCGATTACCGTCACCGACAGGAAAAGCGGCCTGAGAAGCGTTACCGTGGTGTTGAAGGACGGCGCAAAGGAACACGAGCTTCGTTCGCTTACCTTTCCTGCAAAGGGACACATCGAGGAAAAAATCAGTCTCGAAATTAAACCAAGGGAGCTCGGGTTCAAGGACGGCAAGGCAGTTCTTGAAATCACGGCAACCGACTTCTCCATACGAAATAATTCCCGCACCGTCTCGCTGGACGTCACTATTGATACCATACCGCCACGTATCTATCCGTTATGGTCGGCAAATTATATAAACGTCGGCGGTGCGGGTGTGACACGCTACCGCCTTTCCGAGGACAACATACGAACGGGCGTGGAAGTAAACGGTACGCGGTACCGTGGCTACCGGACGATTATTGATAACCAGCCCGCCTACGTATGTTATTTCGCATGTCCAATACTCTCCGGCCGGGAACAACTGAAAATCGGCATTGTCGCCGAGGACGAGGGCGGCAACAGGTCGTTTGTTCCTCTTTCCTACATCATCAAAAGTAAAGAATTCAGGAAATCAGTGATTTCCATTGACCAGAAGTTTCTTGACCAGATAATTTCGGAATTTCAGGAGCGGTTTGACGCCATTGCAAACGTCGATCCCGTCCGTGCATTCATGTATATAAACGAAACGCTTCGCGCCGATACCGACAAGATAATTTCATCCATCTGCCGCAATTCGTCTTCAAAAAAGCTTTGGGAAGGAACATTTCTCCGGATGAAGAACGGCGCGCCCATGGCGCTTTTCGGCGACAGCCGCACGTATGTGTTCAGCGGGCGTGCGATCGGAACAAGCGATCATCTTGGAATAGACCTTGCCTCAACAGAGAACGCAGCGGTGGAAGCGGCCAATTCCGGTATCATCGCGTACGCTGACTACCTTGGAATCTATGGTAACGCCGTCATCGTCGATCACGGCCTGGGACTGTTCAGTTTATATGGACACCTTTCATCGATTCAGGTACAAAAAGGACAGAGTGTCAGTAAAGGCGAAATAATTGGCCGCACCGGCATGACCGGCTTTGCGGGCGGGGACCATCTTCACTATTCGATTCTCGTCGAGCCGACATTCGTCAACCCCACGGAGTGGTGGGATCCACACTGGATCGAAGACAATGTAACGGGATCAGTCACACCGTCATGATAGTGTATACGGATTAGATACGACTGATGTCGCGGTGAGTCACCGTCACGGAATATCGCCAATCCTTAAAATAGCGAATCAGTTCATTCAGAATCACCACCGACCGGTGCCTGCCGCCGGTGCATCCCGCGGCGATCGTGAGGTACGATTTTCCTTCCTTTTCATACAGGGGGAGCAGAAACCCGAGCAGCCCCACGAGTTGTCGCAGAAATTCCTTCGTATCGTCCCAGCGCAGCACATAACGCTCCACTTTTTTGTTGTTGCCGTCATGTTTCTTCAAATCCTTCACAAAGTACGGATTCGGAAGAAATCTGACGTCGAATACGATATCCGCTTCGGGTGGAAGTCCGAAACGGTAACCGAATGAGATAAGATTGATAAGCAGTTTCTTTTCTTCCAGCGGCGCGAGATAATGCCGCTGCAGCAACTGCTTTAACTGGTGCACTGAATAGAGAGAGGTGTCGATTACATTATCTGAAATCTCCTTCAAAGCGGCAAGGCGCTTCCTCTCCTGCCTGATACTGTCGAGCACGGATCCGCGATCCGAAAGGGGATGAACTCTTCGAGTCTCACTGAAGCGGTGCATGAGTGCTTCATCCGTCGCATCGAGAAAGAGTATTTCGATATGATATTTTCTGCTTTTCAGTTTTGAGATGACGTCGATATGCTTATCGGGAAAGTTTTTTTCCCGAAGATCCATGACAAGTGCGATCTTTGAAATCTCGTTTGACCCAGATGACTGCATCTGAAGAAATTTTTCGAGAAGCAGAATCGGCAAATTATCGACGCAGAAAAAGCCGATATCTTCAAGGGCTTTAAGCGCGGTGCTTTTCCCCGAGCCGGAAAGGCCGGTAATAATAACCACGCGCAGACTTTTCATTGTCTTTGCTTTCTTCACAATTCCTGACCGTTCAACCGCCCCCTTTTTTATTTTAGGGCGACGGATCTCACCGGCATCGAATATGAAGGCTGCCGCTTACTCCTTCTTTCATGCTTCACGAAATGTACCGTGATGCATCCATCTGCAGACACCTACAGGCTCTCCCTGTCTTTTTCCAAAATACGTTCATATAATTCATGAGTTGACGGTGCTTCGACAAGGCTCTTTCTGAAAGTTTTGTCTTTGAGCATGCGGGATATTTTTGCAAGCGCCTTCAGGTGCTGTCCCGCTGAGTTCTCCGGCGCCATGAGAAGAAAAAAAAGATACACGGGTTTCCCGTCAAGTGAATCATAATCGACGCCGTGCGTGCTTCGCCCGAAGGAAATCATGAGACGAGACAGCCCCGCCAGTTTCCCATGCGGTATGGCAATGCCGTCCCCGATACCCGTGCTCCCGAGTTTCTCCCGTTCCAGAAGCACTTCCACCATGGTGGTGCAGTCGACATCCGCCTTTGCCTGCGGAAACAGGTCGCAGAGTTCTACCAGTACTTCCCTCTTGGTCCTGGACTTGAGATTGCCCCGCACGAACTCTTCTTTCAGGAGATCATCAATGTACATCGAATGCAACTCCTGCTGAACTACATGCTCGTTTCCATGAGCACGTAATTACCGTCATTCTGATGGTGAATGACATGAATATTCTCTGATGCGGAATCACGATAGATAATAAACGTGTCGCCGGAACGTTCAAGTTCCGCCATCGCCTCATCGGCGCTCATTGTACGTAGAATGACTTTTTTCACTTCAACAGATCGACGCGGTTCATCATCCGCCATTTCCACGGGTGGCTCTTCCACGTAACGTTTTGTCCCTGCGCGAATCGTACTGTCCTTGCGGGTGCGGATTTTATCCTTGTGCTTTTTAATCTGCCGTTCGATTTTATCGGTCACCATATCGACGGCAAGAATCATCTCTTTCGCCTCTTCTTTTCCGTTAATCTGTATACCCCGGGAAAGAAGTTTTACCTCGACCACATTTCTGAACTTTTCGACCGACAGTGTGACCTGCGCATCCGCCGGCTTGTCAATATACCGGTCCAGTTTCGACAGTTTCCTGTGGACATACTCTTTCAGCCATTCCTCGGCTTCCGTATTTCTGAATGTCACGGAAATATTCATCAAATATCCTCCCTCACCATGCTTTGATGTCTCGCCTCCCTTGTATAACGTCTGACACGACACCATGCGTGCTCGTCGATATGACAGGGGTCCGGTTTATATGTGAGCACCCTGTAAATGTCAATTTTTTTCACCGCGCGGCTAAAAATATTTTTTTCTTTTATTTGAGGGAATAATTCCCATCATTTCCCGGTATTTGGCAACGGTGCGGCGTGCGATAGAAATGTTGGAATTTCGTAGTAGTGCCACTATCTGGCTGTCGTTGTAGGGCTTCCGGTGATCTTCTTCACTAATGATGTGACGAATCTTTTCCTTGACGCTTTCGGAGGCGATATCGTCACCGTTGGTTCTGCTGATGCCGCTGTTGAAGAAATATTTCAGCTCGAAAATGCCCCGCGGAGTATGGATATACTTATTTGTAGTCACTCTGCTGATGGTCGATTCATGCATACTCACATCATCGGCGATATCTCTCAGCACCATTGGTTTTAGAAAATTGATGCCTTTATCAAAAAAATCCTTCTGGCGCTGGACGATACTCTCGGACACTTTGTAGATGGTCCGCTGGCGCTGCTGAATGCTTTTTATCAACCACGTGGCGGACTGCAGCTTGTCGCGTATGTATGCTTTGCATGCCTTGCCCGACGTGTTTCCCTCGACGCCTCCCAGTATCTTTCTATAAAGATCGCTGATTCTCAGCCTCGGCATGCCATCGTCATTTAATACGATTCTGTAGTCATCGCCGACCTTTACGACATATACATCGGGTACAATATACTGTGGTTTTTCTTCATTATAGATAAGGCCCGGACGCGGATCAAGCCTGTTGATGAGCGTTGCTGCTTCCAGTATTGCATCGAGCGGCACCTTCTGTTTTCTGGCGATGAGACCGTAATTTTTCGTTTCAAGCTCCTTCAGATGATCGCAGACGATGCGTTCGGCAAGGGAATTGCCTTCTGCGAGATACCGTATCTGAAGAAGGAGGCATTCCTGCAGGTTTCTCGCCGCGACTCCCGGCGGATCAAATTCCTGGATTTTCTTCAGTATGGATTCCGCGCATTCCGGGCTTACATTTTCCAGAACGGCAATTTCATCGATGGTGGCCATCATGTAGCCGCCGCTGTCGAGATTCCCGATAATCTGCCCGCCCACGCGCTTTTCTTCGTCGGTCATATGGGAAAGGTTGAGCTGCCAGAGAAGATGGTCGGTGAGCGTCGCAATCTGGGAAACCATATTTTCAAGCTGCGGCGCTTCGGCATCCTCACGGTAGTAATTGACGCCGACGGGACCAAAATCTTCCAGCATTCCCTCCCATTCATACTCAGGTTTTCCATCTCCGCTCTCACCTGTAATCTCCCTGGTCCGCTCCTCGACCTTCACACCTTCGTATTCCGGCCCGCTGTCGCTCTTCATTTCCTCATCGATGGTGACTTCTTCAAGCAGCGGGTTTTGCTCCATCTCCTGACAAATGGCATCGACAAGCTCCAGCCTCGAAAGCTGGAGCAATTTGATCGACTGCTGCAGCTGCGGCGTCATGATAAGCTGCTGAGTAAGCTTCAGATGCTGTTTCAGCTCAAATACCATGACGGACCCGCGACGAAATGCCTGGTTTTATGGTAACTGTTACCGGCATTCGTTTCTCCATGACATCTGTGGTATTCATTATGACTCATTCCACGCTACAAATCAAAATGTGCGCCGAGATAAAATTTCCGGGCTACCGTGCTTTCAACTATATCGGAGGGATAGCCTTCGACGAGAATTGACCCCTCGTTCACGATATACGCCCTGTCACAGACTTTTAATGTTTCCCTGACATTGTGATCCGAGATGAGAACACCGATATTTTTCGATTTGAGCGCCCCGATTATTTCCTGTATATCCGCAACCGCAAGTGGGTCTATCCCCGCGAACGGCTCATCGAGGAGTATGTAGCGGGGAGAGGTCACGAGCGCCCGGGTTATTTCCACCCTCCGTCTCTCGCCGCCGGAAAGTGAATAGGCCATGCTTTTCCTGAGATGGGATATATTCAGCTCTTTCAGCAATTCCGTCAATCGCCTGCTGCGCTCTTCTTTTTCAATATCCAGCGTCTCGAGAATCGCCATTATATTTTCTTCAACAGTGAGTTTCCTGAAAATCGACGGTTCCTGGGGAAGATAGCTGATTCCTTTTCGTGCACGCTCATACATGGGACATGCACTGATGTCCTCGCCGTCCAGTATCACACGCCCACCGTCGGGGTGAATCAGCCCGACAATTATGTAAAAGGTGGTGGTCTTTCCTGCTCCGTTTGGACCGAGCAGACCCACCACTTCGGCCTGGCGAATGACGAGGTCAATCTCATTTACCACTTTTCTGCCGTTATAACTTTTCAGAAGCCGCTCTGCCGCAAGTTCCATGGTTCAGACTCCGCTGTCCTCATGGTTTCTTTATTTCACCGCCGGGATAGATAGTCGCTTTCACCCTTCTTAAAGGGGAACTTTCGACTATCCCCCTGTTCTCGGCGATGAAGAATGTGGCCTTTTCTCCTTCAATCACATTGGCGCCGTCTTTCATTACCACGTTGCCTGTAACTTCAATCCTCTGTTCTTGATTGAAAAATACGGCGCGATCCCCTGTTACCGTCTTGTCGCCCTGGAGCACGCGTACGGAACCCTGCGCTTCAATCTTCTTCACCGTGCCTTCCTGAAGCGGATTCTTTTTCTGAACTTCATCCACGCCGGTTTTTTCTTTACTGTAGAACACATTAAGAGTATCCGACTTCATCGTAATATCTCTCTGGGTAACCACGACATTGCCGGAAAAAACAACCGTCATTGTATTGTCGTAAGCATCAAGCCGATCGGAAACGATGGTGAGCGGCTCCTCCGTGCGTGAGGCCTCGTCAGCCGTGCATGGAAAACAAGTGAATAGAACAACTGTCAGAGCAATCCCCGCAACTATGATTCTACCCTTCATATATCATGTACTCCCCCGGCCGTGACTGAACGCCTTTATCTCCGCTCTTACACCGGAAAAGAGTGTCACTTTTCTTTCACTCAGATCGAGTGACATTCCAGAGCCCCTTGCGCTGACGAATGGGGTCTCGATCATGACGACACCATCGGTATGGACCCTCTTTCCCGCATGGGAATAGTCGAGACGGTCCGTTTTAAACCGTGCACCCTGATCAGAAATAATAACGACATCACCCTCCATTGAAATGTCCTTTGTATCCGTTCGAAGCGACCCTTTGCGTGCCGTCAATGTATATACCGATCCATCGGTAGCCGTGAGCTTCACCCGCACATTCTCGAAGAGGGAACTTTTTTCCTGTTTCAGGAGTGTTGCCGTATCCGCGGAAATCTCCCAGGCAATGCCCGAATCACCCACCTCGGTGAAATGAACATTCTTCACCTGCAGGCTTATGGTACCGGGAAGAATCTCAAGCGGTTTTTCTCTTTGGTCATCCGGTGTCAGGGTATACAGAGAGATACAAGCCAGAATACACAAAACACCCACCACGAGGAGGTTTAATCGTTTATTTCTTCCCCTCAACACGGGCGTCACCTTTTTTTTGGATTGACTATAACATCCGTCATTCTGCTTGTAAAGGCGGATATGCCCGACATGCTGAGAGATAATGGCCGGCATGACATGGCAGGGCTCGATTGACGGACGGGGAAAAAAGGAGTGCCATCACCAGGAGGCCGTTAAGGAAGGCCGTACTTCGCTGCGACGTCTTTCCATGAGCCTTGTACTTTTAATATCATTTCGCACAACTCCCGTACCGCACCTTCCCCGCCTTTCAGTGACGTAACAAAATCGGCGGTTTTCTTGACGTATTCCATCGCATCGGCGACGGCTACTGCAAAACCGATACGGAGAAAAACAGGCACATCGACAATGTCGTCCCCCACATAGCATACCTGTTCAGGTCGCAATGAATGCGTCTTCAGGATTGAGTCAATGACGGCACCCTTATCAAGGGCAGCCTGGTAAACCCATTGTATCCCAAGATCCTTCGCGCGGAATTCCACTGTTTTCGATGTTCTTCCCGTCAGAAGTATTACCTCAATACCTACACGCTGCAACAGTTTTATTCCGTGACCGTCCCTGACGTTGAAATATTTCGCTTCATTGCCGAGATCGTCCATTAGTATGCCGCCGTCGGTCAGCACGCCATCCACATCGAGAATGACATGGGTAATGGGCTTGATTTTCTTGAGTATTTTTTCATTCAATCGTCCTGTCATAGGTCACCTCGTTTCACTATGGAATCGATTTCCTTCAAGAGCCGTAAAAATGCGGGAAGTGCATCGAGCATGATCGAATTCGGCCCGTCGCAGAGGGCCGAATCAGGGTCGGGGTGGACCTCCACGAAAAGCCCGTCAATACCGACGGCCGCCGCGGCGCGTGCAAGACACATGGCCATTTCCCGGTCCCCGCCCGATGACAGCCCCTCTCCTCCCGGCAACTGTACGCTGTGTGTGGCGTCGAATATGACCGGATATCCCCCACGCCGCATGAGCGGTAGTGAGCGCATGTCGGCAACGAGATTGTTATACCCGAAACTCACCCCCCGCTCAGTTATCATGACGTTATTATTACCCGTGGCGGTTACCTTGGCAACGACCTGTTCCATATCCCAGGGCGCCATAAACTGTCCTTTTTTAATATTAATTATGCGCCCGGTGCGAGCCATTTCCGTGACAAAATCGGTCTGCCGGCAGAGAAAGGCAGGCACCTGAAGTATGTCGAGTACCCGCGCCGCCTCAGTGATGTCCTCAAAGCGGTGCACATCGGAAAGCACGGGTACGTCAAACTCCGTGCGTATCTTTTCCAGAATCTCTAGTCCCCTTTCTATCCCCGGCCCCCTGTATGAATCCTTCGAGGTTCGGTTTGCCTTGTCATAGGAAGCTTTAAAAATAAAAGGAATCTGGAGCTTTTCTGTGATGTCTTTGAGAAATCCCGCGATTTTTCTCGTCAGATCCTCATTTTCGATCACACAGGGCCCTGCAATGAGCACACAGGGTGCATTCCCTCCAATTGTATACTTGCGCACGCTTATTTTTTGCATGGTATTAATCCCCGTATTTCTGCTGCAGCATTTTAATTTTTAATTCCGTCATTTTTTTCGCCACCTCGCTCTCCTTCGCTCCATGCCTGAGTGCCAACTCGTAATTAAGAGCGGCGTGTTTGAAATCCTTCTCCTCGCCGTATAACCTGGCGAGACGCATATATATGTCTTGACGTACGGACCCCGCAGCCGCCTTTTTCAAGAGATCTATTGCCTTTTTGTTTTCTCTTCTTTTCTCATGGTAGAGAGCGAGTTTTTCCGCCGCATCAGCATCACCCGGCCTCAGGAGCATAGTATTCCTTAACTCCTCCTCGGCTGCGGGAAATTTCCCCGCTTTCTCGCAGGCAAGGGCAAGATTATAATGTACCACGGGATCGCGCGGATTGATTGATATTGATTTCTTATAGCTTTCTATCTCTTTTTCGAGGATGCCCTTTCCACCATAGGCAAGGCCCAAATTTGCGAAAACGGTTGCACTCCCCGGTTCCTGCTTCAAGACACCCTGATACATTACAATCGCCTTGTCAAAAGAGCCCGACCTGAGATAATGGTCGGCAAGTTTCAACATGGCGTATTTAGCGTTCGGTGTTATTTTAAGTATCTGCTCATATTCAATTGCCGCCTTTGCAATATCGTTCTGTTTTTCATATGCTTCGGCAAGACGATAACGTACGTCCGTACTGCCGGGGTTCACCGCGAGCGACATCTCATAACTTCGCACAGCCTGCACCCAGTTCCCCAGTTGTCCATGTGCATAGGCCATGTTTGCATATGCGGCGTGATCCCTGCCGTTCATTGCGGTGATTTTTCCGTACAATGCAACGGCGTCTTTATACCTTTTTTCATGCATATATACATCCGAAAGTTCAATGAGCGCGTTCATATCGCCAGGTTTCTTGTCGAGTATCTCCCAGTATTGGGCAATACCCTTTCGTGTCTCTCCGGAATCGATATACATCCTGGCGAGTGACCTTCGCGCTTCGATGTCCTCTCCCTGCAAGCTGAGCGCTTTTTCGAGATATTCTATCTTCTCTTTCCCACCCGGTGCTTTTTTTGCGAACCGGAGCCAATCCTGAGGTGAAATCGATACGACGATGGGAATTGCGGCAATCGGTGAATTGCGGAATCGCACAATAATTTGCGGTTCTTTCACTTTCGCCGTCAACACACTGTCTATCACATCGACGCCCTTCTGCAATATGCCGAAATCCTGCAACGAACCGGCACCCTCAATGTCAACGGTAATCCCCCTCAAGAAAAGAGAATCCGTAGCTACCTGCTTGACGGCAAATTCATCACGATAGGTTATTTCAAGGCGGTCCCGCGGTCCCAGTGTATAATCAACGCCATTTTTTTCGACAGTCAGATTGAGAAAGCGGGGGACACCGCCAAGAAATGAACTATTCACCGTATGCGCGGCCTTTACAATAGCCTGATACAGATACACGGGCCGTCCGGTTATGAAAATGAGCATCGCCCCAATGATGATAAAAACGGCAGCACCTGCCGCCGCTACCAGCAACGACGAAAAAGAATGCTTAATTATTTTCTCTTCCTCCCGATGAGGCCGATACAATTCCATACCTATCCCCGCGGATGATACTTCCTGTGTATTTCCTTCAAATGCTCCCGTGTCACATGGGTATAAATCTGTGTCGTTGAAATATCAGAATGTCCCAGCATCACCTGTACAGAGCGCAAATCAGCCCCTCCTTCGAGCAGATGAGTGGCAAATGAATGTCTGAACGTGTGGGGATGAACGCTCTTCTGCAGACCTGCCTTGCGCGCGTATTTACCAACGATTTTCCAGAATGCCTGTCGTGAAATGCCTCTGCCGCGGCGGCTGACGAAGAGCACTTCCGTCGCATCGTTTCCGAGGAGCAGGGGGCGCGCATTCTCCACGTATTCCCTCAGGGTTTCAAAAGCTTTTTGCCCGACAGGGACGATTCTTTCCTTGCCGCCCTTTCCGAACGCAATAAGATAGCCCATCTGCCAGTGGATAGCATGCATGGTAAGTGATACAAGTTCCGACACGCGGATGCCGGTTGCATACATGACTTCCAGCATCGCCGTATCCCGTACTGAAAGCAATGATCCCGAACCCGGCTGTGCAAGAAGTCGGACCATTTCTTCCCTTGTGAGAGTATCGGGAAGACGCATCCATATCTTACCCAGCTCAATACGTGCGGCGGGATTTTCCGCTGCTGTGCCTTCCCGCATAAGGTACTTGTAAAAACTTCTCAGCGAGGCGAGAGTTCTGTTAATAGAGGCTGTTTCCAGACCCTGCTCTCTCAGTCGTGTGAGAAAGGAAATGATATGGTCCGGCAACGCATCACGGAATTCATCTATACCCTGTCGTGACAGAAAATCGACATACCGATTGATATCCCTGCTGTAGGCATCAAGTGTGTTAAGTGACACGCCCTTCTCAACTGCAAGATAATTAAGATACTCGTCGACACGTCGAAACATCGTGAACTGCTCTCATGTATCGTTGATTGAGGGAGGAGTCTAAAAGATACGGAATAGGTTTGCAAGCATCATGTTGGCTCAGCATGGGAAGAAATGCTTAGTCAGGTGAGTTCACATAGAAACGAATGCGCGCGGCCATCATGAGGGAGCATCAGTCCCTCAATAAAAAATGCTATTCTCTGTTTATATTGCCGTTTTCATCTACGACAAAAGTGGTGACACCGTTCTTATGTTTGAATCGTGCATTACAGGTAATCACACGCGTGGTCGTATCGAACTTGAAAGCACCACCTGTCATCGTTCTTCCCGTATAGGCTGCGGGAGGATTATCTTTGTCAAAAATTACATCCTGATTTAAGGTTGCATACGCTACCGCACAGGTATAAAAATTTTTTGCATCGGAATGCGCCTCGGCATTATAACCCATTTCTCTGTATTTGACGTACTGTGGAATTGCAATGGCGGCAATTATGGCAATTATGGCGATGACAATAAGAAGTTCAAGCAGAGAAAAGCCACTTTTCTTTCCTGCAATATCTTTCCCCCACATGGCATCACCCCCCTGTCAATGCACCTTATAACGTTCGGTGTATCATCCCTGCAACGCATAACCTATATATAATACTATTGATAATGTATTTGTATTGCAAGTCAATTAATTATGGATTGTTCATCAAAAAGATAGAGTTTTTTAGACAAAAAAAGAGAAGGGTTGGTTCCCCTTCTCTTTTTTCCAAAGTGTTGTGTGTCGTAAGAGAATTACGATGAGCTGATCGCACCGTCTTGATTAACCGTGTAGGTGAGGGTGCCTTTATCATGCTTTGACGTAATACTCAATCCAGCCATGCCACCCTCTACTACCGTCAGGGTCACACCTACGGTATTCTTATAACCGTTGTCTTTCAGAAGAGCCAGCGTTACGGCGGTGTCGGGGTGCTCAGAGAAATAGGCCTGCGCTGCCGTATAGGCATTCTTTGCGTCGGCATTGGCGGATGCGTTGAATCCTCTTACCCTGTACGCGGTGAACTGGGGGATGGCGATCGCCGCAAGAATACCGATGATGGCGATAACGATCATGAGTTCAATCAGCGTAAAACCTTTCTGGCTTCTCTTCTTGTTGAATTTTGCGAACATAATCTTTTACCTCCCTTTCATAATGTTTTGCTGGTTTTATTTTCGGTGTCCCCTCCCGGGTCACCACTTCTATTTCCTTTTTCTTATTACTGGACGCCGATCTAAATATGCAATGGGTATGCCAAGTGAGCAACCAAACAGGAATACTCTTTCGAGTAATTTATAACTTATTGTTTATATGGAAATAATTAGAGGTGAGATTTTCCGGGGCGAGTATGGAGAAAGCGAGAGTACGAAAAATTTTTCCGAAATTTGAAAATATTTTCCTATACTATACCGAGTTTTTTTATTTTGTAGCGGAGCGAATCAAAATTCTCATGGAGATACTGCGCTGCTTTTGTTTTTGACCCGTGTGCCTTTTCGAGCGCCTTTTGAATCAGCAGCCGCTCATACCGCGCCAGTTCATCCGCAAGATTGATTCCCTCCTCGGGAATTTCCATATCGAAACCGGAGGTTTGACCCTCCACCTGTTTTTCGGCAATAATGAGATCTTCCGGAAGTATAATGTTCGAAGCCTCGAGCGCCACGCTCCTTTCTATAATATTTTCAAGCTCCCTCACATTTCCCGGAAACGGATAATTTATAAGCAGGTCGAGCGCGTAATGGGATATCCTCTTGATTTCCTTTTCCATTTCCCTTGAATATTTCTCAATGAAATAGGTTACGAGAAGCGGGATGTCCTCTTTGCGCTCTCTCAAAGGCGGTACTCTTACTGGAATTACATTGAGGCGATAATAGAGGTCCTCCCTGAATTCGCCCGTCTTTACCCTGCTTTCAAGATCCTGATTGGTGGCGGATATTATTCTCACATTAACCTTGAAGTCCTCCTTGCCTCCCACGCGTCTGATGGTTTTTTCCTGAACGACCCTGAGCAGCTTTACCTGAAGAAACGGAGAGATTTCTCCAATTTCATCGAGAAATATGGTTCCGCCGTCGGCAATCTCAAAAAGACCAATTTTGTCGGCATACGCACCGCTGAAGGATCCCTTCATATACCCGAAGAGCTCGCTCTCGAGTAAAGTTTCGGGGATACCACCGCAGTTGATAACGACAAATGCATTGTGTTTTCTCGCGCTGTGCTCATGAATCCCTCTCGCCACAAGTTCTTTCCCCGTTCCACTCTCACCAAGAATGAGCACGTTTGCTGATGTATCGGCGACCTTTTTGATGACCGAGTATACCTGGAGCATTCCTTTGCTCTTTCCGATCATGGTGCCAAAGGAATCCGACTCCTCTATTTTTTTAAGAAACATCACGTCATCTTTCGTGATTCCTTTTTTGTTCAGGGCGTCACGTACCGTTTCCTTCAGATCCTCCACATCAAAATTTTTCTCTATATAATCGTATGCTCCCTCTTTCATGGCGGCAAGGGCGGTTTCCCCGGATGCAAATGCAGTCAGCACGATTACCATCGTTTCGGGAGCATGTTCCTTCACCTCCTTCAGGAGATCAATACCACTCATTTTTGGCATTTTGAGATCGGTTATCAGCACATCGTACTTGTTTTTTCTGCACAACTGCAGGGCTTCCCTCCCGCCGGGAGCCACAGTCACCTCATATCCCTCGCGCATTAGCAGAATTTCAATGAAATCACGCATCCCCTGGTCATCATCAACGACGAGAATCGACGCCATTTTCACTCTCCTTCATATTTCCCTTGGAATTTGCATGCGACACCGGGTTCCTCCCCAGGGTGTATTTTCAATTATAAACTTTCCGCCGTGGTTCTCAATAACTCTGTTGACTATGGCAAGTCCGAGTCCGGTTCCCGTATCTTTAGTCGTATAAAAAGGTTCCATGATTTTACCCATATGTTCACTCGCCACACCGCTTCCCGTATCAGCAATGGATACCTCCAGTTGAGCCTTTGAGCCGGCATCGTTAATTTCCTGGATTTCCACGGTAATTGTTCCCCCCTCGGGCAAGGCCTGCACGGCATTGACGATGACGTTCCACAGCGCCTGCCGTATTTCTGTACGGTTGCCGATGATGGAACTCTCATCGCCGGAGAGCACTTCGACTCTGATTCCACTATTCCAGTCGGGATGAAACTTTACTGACGCAATGACTTCGTCCACCATGTCACGTATGTTGATTTCACCGCGTTCCCCCTTACCTGAACGGGCGATTAGCAGAAAATCACGCACAAGGTTTTCGAGCTGCTCCTTGCCGCGAAGCATGATGTCCATCAGTTTCTTGTCAGTTCCTCTGAGATTGAGACCTTTATGCAGTACCTGAATAGAACCCGTAATCGATGCGATGGGTGTTCTCAATTCATGAGTCAGCACGGCCGTCATCTCCCCGATAAGTGCCAGTCTCTTGTTTTTCTCAACCTCGCGTTCCATCTTCTTCATGGCGGTATGATCATCAAGGATGAGGATATAGCCCAGTTGTGTTTCATCGCGTTCCATGAGCGGATGCACCGAGAAACCGAGTATTGTGCGGTTGTCGTGGCGACCTTGCATCGCGTACTCAAAGGAGTTGCTTCCAGGTGAGGCTTTTTTCACCAGAGGCAAAGAATTTTTGAAAATCTCATCAACATGTCTGTTTCGCATCTCGCTAAATGCTTTTCCGGTGATGAGTTCCGCGGCGCGGTTGCTCGATTTTATGTATCCGTTCAGATCCATGGTCATTATGCCGACACTCACCGATTCAATAATGCTTTTATGAAGCTGGTCGAGGCGGTTGAATGCATTTTCCCGTTCGGAAAGGAGCGATCTCAGATTCCTCTCCTGCTCGAATACGAAAATCGCGAGCACCGCGATTACATAGAAGGATACCACGTTGGTGAATATCCTGGTAAAGACATACCCCGCACCGTACTGGTATATATGCATTTCCTCGTATATCGGATGAATGATACCGAAAAATTCCAGACCAAGCATGAGGGCATAGAGAGTACCGCTCAATGTCGCCACGAAGAGCCCCCCTCTCCTCTCGATAAAGGGAACTGAATAAATAATCACCAGCGGATACAGCGTCGTATAAATACTTTCCACTCCCCCCGTCACATGAACGAGCGCGGTGATCAGCAGAAGGTCGATCATGCTCTGTATATACACATTCGCCGCTGTGCTTTTCACCAGCCTGAGCAGAAATACGTAGACAATAGAAATCAGATAGGTGAATCCGATGATGGTGTAGATGGGATAGAGAGCGGTATTGAAGGGACCTTCAAAGCCCTGCAACTGTATGAACGTTGATATTCCCAGCAGTACGGAGACAATAATAACCCGGAAAAACATCAGCCAGCCCAGAGGAACCGGAAAATCCTTTTTTGCGTCTTCCTGTCTGCTCATTACTTCTGGACCTCTTACAAGGTTTGGTGTATCACTATGCCGGGGAGAGGAATACGTATCTCAGGCGACTGCCGTTTCGTCCGTGTATATCTCCTACATTTTTCCTGAGCGCGTCACCAATGTACCGCACAGCACCCTTCATACCCTTTCTTGGTGCGCTTATTACAGGAATTATCGCGGGAAGCGCAACCACGCGGTGCGAGTTTCCGGTTGTTGTATGCGCGTGCATCGTGGCCGTGATTCTCCTGGTTTCTACCGTGATACGTCGCCATATGATTGTGTCTGCATGTATCGCTGCGCTCTTTTTCTGCATTGGTTTTCTCCATATAAACCTCTATCTTGACCCGTTGTCCAGCAAAAAAGATATCGTCCATTGTATCAACCCCTCTGATTCGGCAGTTGTCGAGGGCATCATTACGGAACCGCCCCGGATTACCTCGACCAAAACCGAGCTTATTATCGATGTACGTCGGGTTATCAGGCATGAGAAATCTCTTCCCGTTGAGGGACGGGTACTGCTATCCGTTTACGGGCGTACTCGGTTCTTCAATTATGGTAATTATATACGGGCGCGCACCAAGCTCAGGAAACCTGAAAATTTCGGCAATCCCGGTGCATTCGATTATGAAAGATATTTGCGGTACCGGGGAATCAGGGTGCGAGGATCGGTGAACCATCCCTCCGATATCGTTGTCCTGAGAGAATACAGGGGCAATTACCTTCGTACCTGCCTCGAGGAGTTCCGTTCCCGCCTCAGGAGCAGTATCGCATCAGCCGCGCCCGGTGACGAAGGAATTGTGCTTCAGGCCCTTATACTCGGTGACAGTGCAGGGATTCCCGACACCATACTTGACGATTTCAACCGTACCGGAGTAACCCACATCATCGCCATATCGGGTTTTAACATAGGTATCGTGGCATTTCTTGCAATGTTTCTGGCACGCACACTTATGAACACTTCGGAATACCTTCTCCTCCGTTTCAACAGGACCCATGTGAGCACCGGCTTCGCCTTGATTCCCATCATCATATATACCTTTATCGCCGGATGCAGTATCGCCACGGTTCGTGCCACACTCATGATAGTCGCCTTCCTCATCGCACTGCTCATCGGCAGAGACCGTTCTCCGTTCAATACCCTCGCGCTCGTCGCACTCGCCATTCTCATGCTTTCGCCCCCGTCTCTCTTCGATATCTCCTTCCAGCTTTCCTTTATTGCCGTGGCGTCACTCATCTTCGCATTGCCGCCTCTCCAGCACCATATCTCGCAATTGATGCTCCGTCCGCGTTATCAGAATTCTTACTTTCTGAAGTATGTCCTCCTTACTCTCGCGATAAATCTCGCCGCGACGCTGGGGACGCTTCCTGTTATCGTCTATTATTTCAACAGAATATCCACGGTATCATTGCCCGCAAATTTTTTCATTGTACCGCTTATCGGTTTTGTCGCGATCCCACTTGGTGTCATATTCATCATTCTAACCCCATTTTCCACCATTCTATCCACACTGGTTCTTAAAATTGCCTCTTTCGTGACGGGTGTATCGCTCTCGCTTGCCCACGCCTTCGCCACACTTCCCTATGCAAGTGTAACGATGATTACTCCCACGCTCTTCGAAATCATCCTATTTTACGCATGCATTGTCTCATTGGTAGTGCTGATATCAACCGGAAAAGCCACGCGGACGAGAATCGCCGCGGGTATCATTGCTGCGACCGCATTTATCTTTCTCATGTGTGGCGTCATGATACCCTTACGTTCACATGTCGCCGGCGGTACACTTGAGGTCACCTTTCTCGATGTCGGCCAGGGGAGCTCGACGTTCATCCGTTTCCCCGGCGGGCACACCATGCTTATCGACGGAGGCGGTTTCTATGACAGGAGTTTTGACACAGGCCGCTTTGTCGTCGCCCCTTTTCTATGGCATGCAGGCATATCCAGGATTGACACCGTTGTCCTCTCTCATCCTGATGAAGATCATAGTGGAGGGCTGCCTTTCATACTTGAGAATTTCGGCGTCAGGGAGGTATGGACAAACCGGGATACCGCCGACAGCGAAACGTTTCTGCAATTCATGAAGGTGATCCGTGAGAAAAACATATGCCACACATATGTGTGCAGCGATACATCGAGAAAGCTCATAGGGGGCGCCGTTGTTTCGGTACTGAACCCACCCTGCAGAAATGAGACCGGACGCGAGAATGGCATCTCCGGCGTCAACGATGATTCCATTGTGGTAAAAATAACGTATAATGGAATGGGAATACTCATTACGTCTGATATAGACGAACCCGCCGAAGAAAGGTTTCACATCAACGGGGATATCCTGAGGTGTACCGTCATGACGGCACCACACCACGGTGCACGCACATCAAGTTCAGTTCCCTTCATTGCAGGTGCCGCCCCGGAAATAGCGATTTTCAGTTGCGGCATTAATAACGTATTCGGATTCCCCTCCCCCGAGACCCTCACCCGATACCTGCAGCACGGGGTATGCTGTTTCAGGACGGACCGTGACGGTGCGATAACCGTAAACATCTGCGGTGACACTGTCCGCTTAAAAACATGGAAAACACAAAAAAACGATTTCTTCAAGGCGCCGTTTCACGGCAGGGATTAAATCAGTAAAGCCCTTGCAACATATCTTCACTATTGCCTTTACCGGCGAGATATGTTAACAGTCGCCACCTCAATTGCGGGAGCATTTACGCCCATGGCGCAGGTCACCTCCATACGGGGTTTCAAGGACATCGTACCCGACGAAGTGGGAAAATGGCATTACGTCGAAGCCGGGGCACGAAGCGTCTTCTCCCTTTTTGGAATTCGAGAAATCCGTATTCCCATTCTTGAAAAGACAGAGCTTTTCGTCCGCGGTATCGGTGAAACCACCGATATTGTAGAAAAGGAAATGTATACGTTCAAAGACCGCGGTGAGGACCTTCTGACCCTGCGTCCGGAAGCAACCGCATCGGTTTTAAGAGCCTTCATCGAACACCATCTCTATGAGACCGATCCCCTCGTAAAGCTGTTCACCATAGGCCCCATGTTCAGGCGTGAAAGGCCCCAGAAAGGACGTTTCAGGCAGTTTCATCAGATTAACGTAGAATATATCGGCCAGGATGACCCGAGGATTGACGCGGAACTTATATTCATGCTCATGTACCTCCTGCAGTCCCTGGGGCTTGAAAGCCTCAACCTTGAAATTAACTCCCTGGGATGCGCCCAGTGCCGGAAACCTTACAGGCCTGAACTCGTCGCATATCTCAGAAACCATGACGGTGAACTCTGTCAGGACTGCCTGCGCCGCCTTGAAACGAACCCCCTCAGGATATTCGACTGTAAGGCCGAGAGCTGCCAGAAAATCCTCGTCGATGCCCCTGTCATGCTCGATACCCTGTGTCACTCCTGCCGCCACCACTTTGACACGGTACAGCAGTACCTGGGGGAACTCTCGATTCACTTCACATTAAATACGCGGATGGTGCGGGGTCTCGACTACTACACGAAAACAGCTTTCGAAGTGACGGCGCAGTCACTGGGGGCGCAGAATGCCGTGACGGGCGGCGGGCGGTACGACGGCCTGTTAAAGCTCCTCGGTGGCCCCGATATGCCGGGCGTCGGTTTTGCAATCGGGGTTGAACGGCTGATATCGATGATCCCGCGCAGCAATGAGGACTTCATCGAACATCCCGACATCTTCATCGCCGCTTTGGGAGCACGCGCGCAGGGATACGCCTTTCTTCTCGCCCAAGCTCTCAGGCGGGCGGGGATCAAAACGGAAATGGATTATTCTCCGCGAAGCCTCAAGGGACTCATGAAGCGCTCCGACAGGCTTCACTGCCGGTATACCCTTATGGTCGGCGATGACGAACTGGATGCCAAAAATGCCTCTCTTCGCAATATGGCAACGAAAGAACAGGCGGCACTTCATTTATCGAGCGTGGAAGAAGACGCCCGTTCTCTCGCCTCGATGATTAACGGAAATAACAGGAAACCCGCCGATGCCTCCGGGGAAAAAGGATAACTCGCCGTGTCTCAATTTGTGACTGCACAGAAAAGAACTCACTACTGCGGAGATATCAAGGAATCCCATATCGGGCGAGAAGTAATACTGATGGGATGGGTTCAGCGTCGAAGGGACCTGGGAAATCTTATTTTCATAGATCTCAGGGACCGCGAAGGCATCATCCAGATTGTCTTCAATCCGGAGACTAATTCCGATGTCCATACGACCGCTCACCGTATCCGAAGTGAATTCGTACTCGCCGTCAAAGGCCGTGTACAGCCACGCCCTGCGAATATGGTCAATCATTCTCTTAAAACCGGCGCAGTAGAAGTCACGGTGGAAGAACTTGAAATACTCAATGAATCAAAGACGACACCCTTCCAGATAGAATCGGCGGGCGATGTATCGGCAAACCTGCTTCTCACCCACCGCTATCTTGATCTGCGGCGTCCACAGCTTCAGCGGAACATGATGGTTCGCAGCCTTGTCTCCCACGAGGCGCGCAACTATCTTCACAACCGGGGATTCATCGAGGTTGAAACCCCCTTTCTCACGAAAAGCACACCGGAAGGCGCCCGCGATTACCTCGTGCCGAGCAGAATCAACCCCGGTCTTTTTTATGCCCTACCCCAGTCGCCCCAGCTTTTCAAACAACTGCTCATGGTTTCCGGCTTTGACAAATACTACCAGATCGTCAAATGTTTCCGTGACGAAGATCTCAGGTCGGACCGTCAGCCTGAATTCACACAGATTGATATCGAAATGTCCTTCATCACCGAGGACGACATTATTACCGTCATGGAAGGCCTGATGGCGCATATCTTCAGCACAGCAGTCCACAAGGAAATCACCACTCCGTTTCCCCGCATTCCCTACAGTGAGGCTCTCTCCCGTTTCGGGAAAGACAGCCCGGACACGAGATTTGCACTAGAATTAAAGGATATTACCGATCTTATACAAAACTGTAATTTCAAAGTATTTCAGGAAGTCCTTCACAGGAACGGCGTGGTCAAGGGTATCACCGTGGAAGACGGTTCCCGCCTTTCCCGCAAAGACCTTGATGGACTCGGTGAATTCGTGAGTACCTATGGTGCAAAGGGGGTCATCTGGACACGAGTTCAGGAAGACGGATGGTCATCTTCTATTGTCAAGTATCTTTCCAAGGAAGAAATGGTGGCCATCACGGAAAGAATGGAGGCATCTCCCGGCAGTATCCTCCTTTTCGCCGCTGATTCTTCCCGGATCGTCCATGACGCCTTGGGCAACCTAAGAGTAGCCCTTGCGCAGCGGCTCAACCTTATTAACAAGGAAAAACTGCAATTCACATGGGTCACTGAATTTCCCATGTTCGAATTCAGTGAAACTGAAGGAAGGCTGATGGCGAACCACCACCCTTTCACATCGCCGGTCCTTGAAGACCTCCCTCTCCTTGCAAAAAACCCTGCCGGTGTCCGGGCGAGGGCATATGACCTGGTTCTGAACGGTTCTGAAATAGGTGGGGGAAGCATACGTATCCATTCACGTGACGTGCAATCAATGATTTTCAATATTCTCGGTCTTTCTGAAGGGGAAGCGCGGTCGAAATTCGGATTTCTCATGGATGCGCTCGACTATGGAGCGCCCCCCCACGGAGGCATCGCCTTCGGCCTTGACCGTATAATAATGATCATGACCGGGTCGGAATCCATACGCGATGTCATCGCATTCCCCAAAACGCAGAAGGCCACCTGCCTTCTTACGGGCGCACCCTCAGAAGTGAGCGCGGAACAGCTTGTGGAACTTTCATTGAAAATTCTTTCCTGATTTTCGCTGTTTATCATTGCGTGTCACGAATTTCTTCCACCTGTATGGAGAATTTTCCTTGACAAAAAAAACCCATATGAATATAAAATATCTAAAAAATAGATATTTTTATTATTCTTCAACCGTCCTCACAAAAAAGGAGACCACTACGATGATACACCGCATTTCATCAAAGTTGTTTATCATTATGTGCGTAACCACCGGATTTGCACTCATTATCAGCGGCTGTTGCGGACTGAAATGCACCGGCGGGGAAAATGCATTCAAGAAATCATCTGTTATCATCGTTGATGAACCATCTCCCGACAAGGAGGTGGTAGTGACAGAGGAAGCGGCGGCGGTACCGGCTCCCGTTGAACAGGAAACTGCGGTGCTCGAAGAATCGATTGTCATGGCGGAGGAAGCCCCTGCTACCGTAGAAACGGCAACCGAAAGCCAGCACGTGGTGAAAAAGGGCGAATGCCTCTGGTGGATAGCGGAATTTGAAGATATCTACAATGACCCCTTCCTGTGGCCCCTCATTTACGATGCAAATAAAGACAAGATAAAAAATCCCAATCTCATCTATCCCGGACAGTTGCTGACGATACCGCGGACCGGCTACACAAAGACCCAGATTGATGAAGCACGCAAGACCGCAGGCAAAACCCGTCCCTATGTGACACCGTCCGATGCAAAACCTCCGATAGAATAATCGAATGCACGCGAGAATGAAAAAGGGCACTGCACAGTGCCCTTTTTCATTTTCACCATATGCCTTATATAAACGGCGATTTCATTTTCCGCCTGTGCGACACCGTCTCAAGGTACAGTCCTCTACCGCATGATCTATTCTTCGACATCCCATCTATCAAAGAGAATCCTTTCCCGTTTGCCGCGGGATGACAATGTCAGTTCATTGATGAAACGTGACGGCGCCACCATTTTGTGCGTAGTGCTTTTCCATGAATAGTCTGTCAAGGGATGGCAGAAGTACAAGCGGTCTTTTGCCCTGGTAGTCGCCACATAAAAGAGACGACGCTCCTCATCCTCGCCCCCCCTTTCCTTTAATGCCCGCGCAAGGGGTATTTTCCCCTCGGAACACCCGATGAGAAATACCACCGACCATTCGAGTCCCTTTGCCTGATGAATTGAACTGAGGATCACTGCATGTTTGACCTCGCCATTGAGACGTGTATCGTGCTCCTCACTGATCGTGGTCAGGAGGGCCAGTTCGCCGAGAAAATCAGTGAGCGTCTCAAATCGCGTCGAAAAACCGGCAAGCTGGATCAGGTCGTCTTTTCTCGAAGACGCATCCTCGTAGTGCCGTTCAAGATATCCGCCGTAGTATCTTTCGAGAATTGATCTTATAACAGTGTCAGGCCGTCGCCCGGCCGCATCGCCTCCCAGGTATGAAAGTGTTTCAACTACGCGTGTCAATCCGGCCCTGGCGTGTGGTCTTGCCGTACCGATAAAATCTGGGTTTAATGCCGCTTTGAGCGGCTCCTTTTCTGTGCGGAGCTTTTCCCAGAGACGTCCTGCCGTCCTGGAACCTATTTTTTCACAGAGAAGAAAGAGCCTCAACCACGCTGTTTCATCAAAAGGATTTTCAATAACTTTTATGAATGCCGTGACGTCTTTTACGTGAGCCTGTTCAAAGAAGCGGATACCCGAACGTAATTGAAAAGGAATACGCCTGCGAACGAGCTCCATCTGCAGTTCCAGCGACTGGTAATGCGCCCTGTAGAGTACGGCCATCTCATCGAGCGGCACTCCTTTGTCCGCCAGTTCTATCATGTGCTGTGAGACAAAATCGGCCTGCTGCATGGCATCCCTCACCGGCACGAAGACCGGCCTCAGCCCCCCCATTCTGACGGCGCGAAGTTCCTTCTGAAACTGTGTGGTGTTCATCATGATGCTTCTATTAGCAAAATCGAGTATTTCCGGTGTGCTCCGGTAGTTTATTTCAAGCTTAAAAATCTTTGCATCGGGATATCGCTGCGGAAAACGCATCATGTTTGTAATCTCAGCACCACGGAATGAGTAAATGCTTTGTGAATCGTCGCCGACTACCATAATATTGCGGTTCCTTGATGCGAGAAGGTCGAGTATTTTCGCCTGGATGATATTGGTATCCTGATATTCGTCGACACAGACGTGCAGGAAATTGTCGGCGTACATTTCGAGGATATCCTGCTCCATTTCAAGGAGTTCGTACCACCTGACGAGCAGGTCATCGAAATCCATAAGGTTCATTTCCTTTTTACGGATTCCGTAGCGCACCGCGACTTTGATCATGTCGCTTACCACATTCTGAAACGAAGGATACCGTGAGGCAACGATGTCTTCTATGGATCTTCCAGTATTGACGGAAAGACTTATGATATCCGCGGCTATTGACGCCGCCGGGAATGAATCCTTTCCCGCGTACCGCATGTCTGCAATGCAGGAATTCATGACGTTGCGTGCGTCGGCTTCATCGAGTATTGTATAATTACTTTCATATCCAACCAGACGGGCATGTTTTCACAAGATACGGTTACCGATGCGATGAAAAGTTCCACTCCAGAGACGTTCCACACCAACGCTCACAAGGTTTTCTACGCGTGCAAGCATGGAACGCGCGGCTTTATTGGTAAATGTAACAAGCAGCAATCTGGCGGGCGGTATTCCCTGATCTATCAACCGCGCGACCCGGTAGGTGAGCGTGCGGGTTTTACCGCTTCCCGCACCGGCGATGACGAGGATGGGACCTCCGTCGGTCATTACGATCGCCCGCTGTTCTGAATTCAGGTCCTTTTCGTAATTGATCATTGAATTTATCGTAATTAAGTCAGGGTTGGTATCAGAACGCAAATCATTACGGATTCAAGGGGCGTACATCTGAGATATGAGGCGCACGTGAAAGTGCGCCTCTATAACGAGGAAGAGCGTAACGCTGACTACGGACTTTTTGTAAAGCCGTCATCGTCATCATGGACACATGAACAAGCGGTCGGTCCCGATGTGATTTGCGCTCACCGCTTCGATGCAAGGTGCCTCTGAATTCCACGTACTGTATCATTGCTGCTGAGCGATTCGAAGCTCTTTAACAGACCTTCATGTTCATAGAAATTGATGAGCGGTGCGGTTTTTCGATTGTACGTCTCGAGGCGGTTAAAAATCGCCTCTTCCGTTTCGTCGTCTCTCTGTATCACAGGGCTTCCGCACTTCCGGCATTTTCCCTCGGGAGTCGGCGGATTACTCTTTACGTTGTAGATTTCCTGGCATGAAGGGTTCGCACAGGTCCGACGCGTGGTGAGCCTGTCGAGAATTACGTCTTTGGGGACTTCCAAGTTCACCACAAAATCAAGCTTAATACCAAGCCTCGAGAGAAGATCGCGGAGTTCCTCCGCCTGAGGAATGGTTCGCGGAAACCCATCGAGGATGAATCCCTTGCCGCAATCCTCCTCCTGCAGACGATGTTCCATAATCTGCATAATCAATGAATCGGGAACAAGGTCACCGCGCTCCATATACTGTCCGGCCTTTTTTCCAAGTTCGTTTCCCTCTTTCACCGCCTTGCGAAGTATGTCGCCCGTTGAAATCTGGACGGATTCGTCATATTCCGTAAGGAGCTTCGCCACTGTTCCTTTCCCCGCACCGGGAGCTCCCAGAAGTATTATCCTCATATGCCGCCTCCATATTTTTTCAGGGAGTGCTTTATAGGTGAAAGTGCCCCGGTGGTCAAGGAAATAGATGAAAATTGATGAAATAACTTTTTAATCAAGTTATATTAAAAAAAATCGGGCCTGGCATATAAACGCCTGATGCACAATCCCCGATCGATACATTGAAGACGAATGGAGGGTGAATACATTGTCCGGCATCTTCGATTACGTGTCAGGCGCGGCTTCCCGTGTGAGGGAGTGGTTACGATCAGAGTTGGCACGGTCGAAATTCTTTCGTAAAATCCCCCTCAGACATATTGAGGTAATCGTTGCGCTTATCGGCGGTATCAACACGTATCTCATCCTGGCATACCGTGAGGAAATTGTCTCATTCCTGGAACATTCATTCCTGGTCCTCATGGAAAAGGTATGCATCATCGCCGGTATCGCCGGTATCCTCGTGTATACAAATTTTTTCCAAGAAATACTTGATAAAAAATTCACCACCCGGAACCGGCTGCTTGCTATCATCACTTTCGGAAGTATTTCAATATTCGGAACCTACTCCGGCCTTGAACTATACGGTGCTATCGTCAATGTAAGAGATCTCGCCCCGATGGTTGCCGGGCTCACGGGCGGTCCCATAATCGGGACGTGCGCCGGCTTGATCGGCGCTGTTCACCGGTATTCCCTGGGCGGGTCAACTGCGTTCCCCTGTTCACTTGCCACCGTGCTTGCAGGATTTTTCGGCGGCATGGTGTATGTCGTCTGCGGCCGCCGTTTTATAGGCGCCGCGGGCGCCGCGGCAGTGGCTGTCATCATGGAAATAACACACATGACCCTGGCACTGCTTCTTACCAGTCCATATGAGTATGCCGTTATCATTGTAAGATCCGTCGCGGTCCCCGTCACCCTCTCGAATGCCTTCGGGATGCTTATTTTTGCGCTGATAATTTCGAATTACATAAAAAAACGCGAAAAAGCGAAAACCATATTTGAAGATACCGACGATGCAGAGATGCACGATTATCAGATGCAGGCCGCCAGAAAAATTCAGCACACGTTTCTCTCTGATGATGTACCTTCCATTGACGGCCTTGATATCGCGGCACTCAAGATACCCGGGAATACCGGCATGGTGGATTTTTATGACTTCATGGCCGTTTCCGTGGACAGGCTCGCGATGACCGTTGTGGACATCCCTGGAAACACCTTCAAGGGTTCGGTTGAAATGGCAATACTTCACACCATTGTACGAAGTAAGGCCGCGATAAATCAGGACGCTGAAAGCGTTGTACAATATTTAAACAGGCGCTTTATGAATGATGAACATGCCAATCATATAAGGCTTTTCTACGGAATCATGGATACAAAAAAAAGAACATTCATGTATATGAATGCCGGTCTTGCTCCTCCGGTGTTATGCGGAAACGGGAAAACGTCAAAACTCAGGATGGATGCAGTCCTTGGCTCTCTCGAAGTGAAGAACATCAGGAATAACGAAATGACCCTGAATAAGGGTGATGTACTCTTTATTCATACAAACGGGATGGAACGTGACGGTTCTGCGCAGGTATGGGACAGGAAAGTGACGTCATTGATACGCGAACATGAAACGGAATCCGCTGAGAGCATTCTATCAAGAATAAGAAATGCCCTTCCCTCCCTCGGGCAGAGCGATGCCGGATTTGATGATATGGTACTGGTGGTAGTGAAAGTATTGTAGGGTCATGTATATAACATATTCCCGCGAATAATTTATTTGACTTTCCATGAATGAACGAAGGAACTATGAAAAAGCAATCAAGAACAGACTGGGCAAAGATTAAGGCTCAAAAAGACAGGGAGATAAATTTTTCTGATATTACCGAACTTGGTGACGATTTCTTTAAAGAAGCTGAATTATGGCCAGGGACAAAGAAACAGATTACTATCCGACTTGATCCTGACGTTTTAGATTTCTTCAGGAAAAAAGGTCGAGGCTATCAAAGTAATATTAATGCCGTTCTTCGCCATTACATGGAAGTGAATCGGCGTCGATTGAAGAACGTATGAATCAGATCTCAGCTTTATCTCAATTTAATCAAAAATTAATGAGCATCGCGTTGTTGGGGACGGGAGTCGAATCCGCCCTTTTTATAGGTGCCTATATAACCTATTGTTTTTTTGGTGCCTGGGGGGGGAGTCGGACCCCCATAGCGCTAAGCACCGAGGGATTTTAAGTCCCTTGCGTCTACCAGTTCCGCCACCCAGGCACGCACCATTGAATTGTGCCACGTTCATAGTATTTTTCGCCGACAGGTGTCAAGATGATATTGGCAGAGACTGCGTCCTGACGCTCTGACACTGTTCCACGCAGTATTCAACCTCATTAATCGGAACTGATTAGTGCTTGAAGGCTCCGAAGAGAGTGTGATAAGCACACCACTCGCAGGGAGTGATGCGCCTCATGTTGGAAGCCGATCTTATACTCACGGGCGGAACGATTCTTACCCTCGATGAAAAGGATTCACGGATTTACGGGGGTGCGCTGGCGGTGGGCGGTGATACCATTGTCGCCGTGGGTCCCGGTAAAGAGATATGCCGGCGCTTCACTGCAAAGAAGGTCATCGACACCACAAACTTTCTCGTCATGCCCGGTCTTGTGAACTGCCATACCCATGCCGCCATGACCTGCTTCAGGGGGCTTGCCGACGATCGGGAACTCATGGACTGGCTCAACAATTTCATATTTCCCGCCGAAGCAAGAAACGCCAATCCCGACCTTGCGTACTGGGGCAGCCTGCTGGCCTGCGCCGAAATGATACGCTCCGGAACTACCACCTTCTCCGACATGTATATTTTTGAGAATGAAACCGCCCAGGCGGCGCGACAGGCAAAGATGCGCTGTCTCATTGGCGAAGTGCTCTTTGATTTTCCTTCGCCGAATATCAAGAGTCCGGAAGAGGGAATTGCATACACCAGGAGACTGATCGAGAAATGGGCTTCCGACCCGCTCATCAACATCATGGTCGAACCTCACTCTCTCTATACCTGCTCATCGGAACTGTTGCGGCGGTCACATGAGCTTGCCCTCGAATACGGCGTTCCACTGGCAACACATCTACTTGAAAATCAGGGAGAACTGGAACAACTGCGGAACAAGTTTGGCAAAAGGGCAACAGAATATCTCCAGGACCTCGGGCTTCTTACGGAGCGCTTCGTTGCATTTCACTGCGTTTATATGGACGAAGATGATATCCGCATCTTCGCGGACCACGGCTGTAAGGTGGTGCATAACCCGGAGAGCAACATGAAGCTCGCCTCCGGTGTCGCACCTATTACCAGCATGCTGAGAAGCGGTATCACCGTCGGGCTCGGCACGGACGGTTGCGCAAGCAATAACAACCTCGACATGATGCAGGAAATGGATTCGGCGGCAAAGCTCGAAAAGGCCGTCAGGTTCAACCCGAGAGCGATGTCGGCGCGCACGGTACTGCGCATGGCCACCTGCAACGGCGCGCGTGTTCTCGGGATGGAAGACCGCATCGGCATCCTGAAGGAGGGCATGAAGGCTGATATCATTGTCATAGACCTCGACCGGCCCCACCTCACCCCCGTCTATGACGAATACTCCACAATCGTTTACGCCGCAAAGGGTTCCGATGTGACAACCGTCATCATCAACGGCACCATAGTCATGGAGGATGGAAGGCTTCTGACCATCAACGAAGATGAGTCGATGGAAGAAGTCAACAGGATCGCCCTTAAGGTTAAGGAGAGCATGGGGTGATGAAAGCATGACCGCAGAACTTGATATACTCATTTCCGGTGGAACGCTGCTTACCATGTCCGACGCAATGGAGAAGGTGAGAAACGCGGAAATCGGCATCAAAGACGGGAACATTCTCTTTGTACGTCCTATGGGCGGCGGTCACCCCGTGACAACAGCAAAGGAAATCATTAATGCGTCGGAATGTCTTATCCTGCCAGGCCTCATAAATACCCATACCCACCTCCCTATGGTCTGTTTCAGGGGTCTCGCGGATGATCTCCCTCTCAACGAGTGGCTTACAAATCATATTTTCCCGGCAGAGGCCCGCTACGTGAACCGGGACATGGTCTATTACGGATCCCTCCTCGGTATTGCGGAAATGCTGCTTTCCGGCACTACTTCCTTCTGTGACGGCTACTTTTTCGCAAGCAGCACGGCGCGGGCAGCAATGGAGGCCGGCATTCGAGGTATCGTCGGTCAGGGAATCATTGACTACCCGACAGCGGACAATCCCGATCCCTCAAAGCACCTCACCATCGCCACCGGTTTTGTGAATAAATGGAAGGGAGTGTCACCCCTCGTCACCCCCGCGCTTTTCTGTCACTCACCGTATACCTGTTCACCTGAAACACTGAAGAATATCAAGTGTATCACCAGTGAACACGATCTCCTCTATCTCATCCATGTTTCCGAAACACTCGATGAGGTAAAGGTGATTAAAGACCGCTATGGCCTGTCCCCGGTAGCGCATCTCGAAAAGCTCGGCGTTCTCGATAATCGAACCGTGGCCATTCACTGCGTGTGGGTGGACGACGAAGAAATCGATATCCTTGCCCGCCGCGGCGCCGGAATTTCCCATGCACCGGAAAGCAACATGAAACTCGCCACCGGTGTGGCCCCCGTTCCAAAAATGCGGAAAAGAGGAATTGCCATCGGCCTGGGCACCGATGGATGTGCGAGCAATAATGATCTTGACCTCATTCTTGAAATGGGGACTGCGGCACGTATTCACAAGGTGGATACCATGGACCCCACGGTCATCAGTGCCGAGACGGCCCTCAAAATGGCAACAAAAGAAGGTGCACGCGTACTCGGACTTGACGACAGAATCGGTTCAATTGAGCCCGGCAAGTGCGCCGATATCATCATTCTTGACATGAAAAAACCCCACCTCACTCCGGTGTACAATGAGTATTCCCATGTCGTCTATGCCGCCTCTGGCGCCGATGTAAAGACCACCATTGTGAACGGAAGGGTAATAATGCGCAACAGAAAGATTCTCTCGTTTGACATGCGTACTGCAATGGAAAAAGTTCGGGCGGTGGCGCAGAGAATCATCGAAGACCGGTCGCGCGGGATATACTGACGGGATATAAATCTTTGCCGGCGAGTGATCAGCAAAGGTGCTTGTGCATCCAGGAGACTGTAAGCTGGTACATTTTTTCTCGATGGCGCTCCACAGAGGCCACATGTCCCATCTCGGGAAGGAGTGCCAGCTTCTTCGTACAGGTGAGACGTTCATAGAGCATCTGCGATGAGAGAGGCCTATCCACTTCATCGGCCTCGCCATGGATGACAAGAGTGGGAACCGCGAGTTGATCTGCCCTTGTAATGGTTGTTACCCATGACGCCTGAAGCGCCCCCGGAATGGGGACATAACTCGCCTTGAAGTAGGGGTCTTCCATGATACTCCTGTGGGCATCGTTATCCCAGGCAAGTTTCCTTCCTCTCACCAGCTCGGGCATCGGTATGGCGAGCGGCCTCCCGGTAAAAACCTTTTTCAGAAATCCAAGTGGGAGCACGCAAAAATAGATGAGCATATCAGGAACGGTCATCACGTTCCTTACCGTGGGTGCATAGGCGATAACCGCCTTGAGGCGATGCTCCACGATAGCTGCTTCAATGACCGCGGTTCCCCCCGTGGAGAGTCCGAATGCCGCGATACGATCCGCATCAACCTCTCTCCGTGCAGTAAGGAAATCAATACAGTCTCGTATATTCTCAACCCACCGTGAGATTTGAATCTCAAAGCGTTCGCCGCCGGATTCGCCATGACCGTTCATATCCGGTGCCAGGGCCGCGATACCGGCTCGGGCCGCATAGCGAGCCATGTCGAGATAGCGTTCCTTGTACTCGAACGCACCATGACAGATAATGAGCGCGGGAACTGGAGAAGTATCGGATGGCGTGCAGATGACCGCCCGCAGGGGAATGCCGCCGGATATAATCGTCACGAGTTCTTCGCAACTGCCCATCGCATACACCGGGCGTTTCCCGTGACTGATCGGTCCGTGACGGGAAAACAGAATCTGATACGATTAAAAAAAGGACGGTGAACGGTTTCAGTGCGCCGGCTGCGGAATATAATTATCCTGCGTACGCCTTAGCCGCTTATACGCGAGTAGGTTTTCCAGCCTTCGGACACACCGAGCATCTTGTACTGCTCGCGGGCTTTCTCGTCGAGGGCTATAAAATTGTATTGAAAACTGTTTTCATTGATGTTTCGAACGTCGACACTTGATGATTCCATCTTATACCAGGTAGCCCATGTCCCGTCTTGAGTAATAACGCGTCGGTACTTATCGTAGTATACAAGTTTCTTATCCTCTATTTTATACTTACCGCGCAATTCCTCGACAGCGACATTATTATTAAAGGTCGTCGCCTCATATGAACCATCATCATTGTATCTCATTCGCTGTTTCACCACGATGGGCTGATCTTCATATTTAAGGTTGAACTCGATCTCGTAAAGGCCCGCGTTGATAGCGGTCAGTTCCTTATCTCCGCAGGAGAGAACGGCCAGAGCACTCATGATGATGCAAATACCAATAAGGATTTTTCTCATTGAAAACTCTCCTCGCTCAAATCGATAGTGTGCCGGGTATGCCGGCATCCCCTCATGGCGAACCATGCGCTGCATGGAAGTATGCTAAAAACATCAAACGGATTTTTTGTCAAGAATAAATTAACGGCACCTGTGACGGTGCACCGACCGTTGTTACTCAAGGTTGACCGCATTACTTTGCGGCGATGATATCGTAGGTCTCAATCACCAAGTCTTTCGCGAAAAGCGGCGCAATGGCGGTGAATAGCTCCATGAAATACTCCGTGGACCCGTGGAATGATAGGGCATCACGATCACGGTAGGTTTCATAAATGAGAAATTTCGCGGTATTTTTCTGAGCCCTGTTCACCATGTAGGTGAGTGTCCCCTCTTCCGTACGCACCTTTTTCATGTATGCGGAAAACGCCGCCTCCATGTCTTTTTCCATTCCAGGTTTAACTTCAAGAATCGCCACTACCGCTATCATCGCTGTCTCCTTTCTCCGGCTTGTACTCACCTGTTATTGTGCTTCGGCGGGAACCGTGTCGGTACGGCGGCCCCTCACCGTTGTGCTCTTTTTAACCCACAGACCATCGCTATGCTGTATACCGCGTGTTCCTCACAGGGTCGGTGCGTCTTACTATCGTTATCCTTGCGGGAATGCAACACCTTTCGTGACAACTTTATGTTCATATCTTTTCTTTCATCCTGCATTCCTCTTCCTGATATTCGATTTCGACTGTCGTGTGGGTTATTTTCAGTTCTTCGGCGATGCCGTTAATATCGCACTTTACCTTCAGGACGTTTTCCTTAGTTGCATGAGGATCGACCACCACATGCGTGGTCAGCACATGATGCTCGCCGTCAAGCGACCAGAGATGGGTGTGATGAAGGGATTCTACGCTGGTACCGGTGCATAGTCGTTCCTCAATGTCTTGAATATCAAGCCCCTCGGGGACCGCCTGGAGAAAAAGAAACACCGTTGCCCTGAGGTTTTTCACCACATTATAGAGCACATATGAGGTGACCAGTACGGACAAAACGGGGTCGAGCACATACAGTTTCTTGAAAAAAAGTGTCACACTCACAATCAGGACAGCCAGCCAGCCAAGCACGTCTTCGAGAAGATGCCAGGCAATGATTCGTGTATTCAGCGTCTTTCCGCCGCGGAGCCTCAGGAATGCGAACCCGTTCACGGCAACACCGATGACGGCGAGCACGAACATCCCGCCGGCGTGTGATACCTGCGGATGCATAATCCTCGGTAACGCCTCCGCCAGTATAAAAATGGAGCCGATGACGAGCACCGCCGCGCTCGTGAGCGCCCCAAGCAGTGAAAATCTGCGGTACCCGTATGAAAATGTCCTGTCGTTGCCCTTTTTTGAATATCCTTCGAAGTACCAGGAAAGGCCGAGGGAGAAGCTGTCGCCGAGGTCGTGGAGCGCATCTGCAATTATGGCAAGGCTGTTCGTTGCAATACCTCCCGCGATTTCGAGAACGGTAATCCGAGATTGAGGTAAAAGGCGATTTTGATGTTGTCCGTGCTCTCTTCAGAATGAGTGTGTATGTCTTTTCCCTCAAGCAAAGGATGAAAAAATGGCTCCCCGCTGAACAATCCCCTGGTCGCGACTCTTCATGAAGCTTCGCGACGTACGGCGGGATCACGTCGCCTGTTGAGTCACTTCATCCACCCAGGTAAAATACCTTTCGAGGCCTTCCGTGAGGGGCAGTGCCACTATTTCAGGAATTTCGTAACTGTGGGCGGCTGAGATCAGCGCGCTCTTCGACAAGCAGCCGGGCAATCCGCTCCGCCTCCTCGAAGGAACCGCAGGCGCTAAGAATCATGCAGTATTTTACGGATTTCACGGTTAGATACCTTTCTTTCGATAGTGATTCTTTACGGCAGCAAAACTGCCTGCATATCAGTCATACTATTTATTTCAGTGACCATGCCACTTTATTCCGATATTCTGAGCATATCTATTGGCGGCGATACGGCTTCTTTTGTTTTTTGTCTTACGCACTTTTATTAACTTCTGCAACCCTGATGCATATATCATATCGTCCCGGCATTCCTGCCTTCGTTCACATACGTTCCGCCCTTGTGAATGCCTCGATAGTGCATTAGGATTGACAAATACTTAAATACGTTTTAGAAGGCTG
>JAPLJO010000049.1 GCA_026388515.1 Deltaproteobacteria bacterium
CGTCAGAATACCTACGTTATCCTGGCCGAAGATATCGCCGAACTCCACCCACTTTGAGTTTGTAAGCGCCTTGAGAGGTGAGGCGTACCAGGCGCGGCCTCCCCGCCTGAAGGTTGCCGCAATGGCATGCTCAGCAATCCATGTTTTGCCGGCGCCGGTGGGCGCAGTGACGAGGCAGTCTGTCTTCATAATTGCCTCCAGCGCCTGGAGCTGAAACGGGTCGGGCGTGATCGGTCGTGCCGCCGGTTTTCCGATGCAGGCAAATACTTCTTTTAATGCCGGATCCGCCGATGCATCGGGTGGTTTCGAAGGCCCCTGCGGTGTCTCCTTGCGGGTATCACGACCGTCCCCCCGGGGCCGGCGTTGCTGTCCCTGGCGTCTGCCATGAAATGATTTTGAGTAATGCGTCATAATGCGAGTGCCGGCGGTTTGAGTGGAGAGCGTGCATGATTCTCCGGCAGCAACCGATGCGCCGCATTGGTATCATAAAAACCACGCCACGTAAAGACGAACTCATATTTATGACCGGTTTTGCTGTTGACCTCTTCCCGTAAATATGTAATTCTTTAGGCAGTTATGGAGGGAATAATGAATCAGGACGCAAAAGAAACAGCAGATTATGGCCCTCTTCTCGATGCGTGGATGAAGTCGCTCGGTGATTTCTGGGGAGCGATTTCAAAGATGAGTCCCGCCGATACGTATGGAATGCCTGAGGAGGAGCACGCAAAGAAGGAGGACGTGCATCAGAGTTCGGCAGCACAGACAATGCGGCTCTGGTCAACGTATCTTTCGCTTCTCAAGGAACCCCCCGTCATGCAGGCGATGCTTCAGGGTTCCGCGGTCATTCCCGCGCTCATGATGAGACTCGCCCAGTCCGGGTGGGAAGGATACTTCGACATGCAGCGGCAGTGGACGCAGAAAATGGCGCAAACGGGGCAACGGACCGAAGCATACCAGTTCGAAAATCTTGATGAAAACATGTTCCGGACCATGCGTGAGATGTACGAAAAGGAAGTTAGTCCCTTTCTGAAGGTCCCGCAGCTTGGACTGACACGCTTTTATCAGGAACGCGCCAATCATGCCGTCGATAAATTTCACAAATTTCAGGCGGCGGTGACTGAGTTCTGCCGGGTTCTGTATCTTCCCATGGAAAAGACGACGAAGGTAATGCAGCAGAACATTGAGGAGATGACAAAGGCGGGCAATCTACCTGAGAATCCCCAGGAATATTACCGTATGTGGATTAAGGTTCTCGAGGGTCATTACATGACCCTTTTCAAGTCACCTGAGTATGCCGAAGCCCTCAGGACGACGCTCGATAAACTTGAGGATTTCCTGATAGAGCGCCAGAAAGTGCTTGAGGACATGCTGCAGACGCTGCCGGTTCCGACACACAGGGAGATGGACGGGCTCTACCGGGAGATTCATACTTTAAAGAAAGAAGTGAAAGGCCTTAAGAAGAAACGGACCTGATCGAACGAGCCTGTCAGTAAAAATGGAGGTTTCTGATGGACCGTCCCAAAATTCCGATTGATGCCATCCTGAAACACCTTACCGAGGATGCTGAAAAAGTACAGGAGCGGGCTCAGAAGGCTTCAAGTGTTCTCCTGGGTGAACTTGATACGTCAATCGCCACCACACCCTATGATGTGGTCTACGAAGAAGACAGGGTGAAGCTGAAACACTACCGGTCCTCAACTCCCGTTGAAGACGGAGTCAATACGCCCCTTCTCGTAGTCTACGCTCTCATCAACCGGGAGACCATGCTCGACCTTCAGCCCGGGCGGAGCGTGGTGGACAGTTTTCTGAAAAGCGGTGTTGATCTTTATATGGTTGACTGGGGATATCCGACACGCAGGGAACGGTTTCTTACGATCGATGACCATGTGAACGGTTACATGGACAATATTGTTGATTTCGTGCTCAAGCGGACGAACCGCCGTAATCTCAATTTAATGGGTATCTGTATGGGCGGCAGTTTCTCCGTCATGTATTCGGCACTCCATCCGGAGAAAGTCAAGAACCTGATAACCACCGTCTGCCCGACTAATTTTAATACCGAACAGGGACTGCTTCATGTATGGATGAAAAATATCAATCCCGACCGGATGATCGATGCCTTCGGAAACATGCCCGGCGATCTCATGAACTTCGGGTTTCTTCTTCTCAATCCGGCACGACTCATGATTGACAAGTACGTGGGGTTTGTAGAGAACATCGACAAAAAGGACTTTGTAGAGAATTTCATACGGATGGAAAAGTGGATTTTCGACAGTCCCGATGTGCCGGGAGAGACCTTCAGGCAGTTTGTGATAGACTGCTACCAGAAGAATCTCCTCATCGAAAGCAGGATGGAGTTGGGAGGAAAGCTCGTTGATCTGAAAAAGGTTACCATGCCGCTCCTCAATATTTACGGTCAATACGATCATCTGGTGCCTCCCGAGGCCGCGAATCTCCTCACGAGCAGGGTAGGGAGCAATGATACGGAAGATGTCTGCCTCGATACGGGGCATATCGGCATTTATGTCAGTTCAAAGACCCAGAAGGAATTCGTTCCTAAAATCGTGAAATGGCTGAAGGCGAGGGACGGTAATGGAGATGGGGATGGTCCTTCCGAAGGTGAAAAGAATATTGCGAATAAAAAAGGTTCCGGTATAAAGTCCACTCCTAAAAAAAGAAAAAAGGTTAAAAACGGAGACACCATATGACAGGAAAATCCGATTATTTCAGAACATTCTGTAAGGTAAGCAGGGCATTCGGCAGCGCTCTCGGAAAGGACGAAATCCTTGACCTGGTAGTGCGGAGCGCCATTGAAACCATGAATGGAAAGGCGGCAAGCCTTTTTGTGTACGACGAAAAGCGTGACCTTTTCATGAAGGGGGCGCAGCAGGGATTATCGAAAAATTACCTGCATTCAAAGCCGATTGATGCGAAAAAAGTAGTTGAACGAATCATGAACGGCGGGCACATCGCCATTAAAGACGCGACTTCGGACCCGCTGGTCGAAAACCACGAGGCGAAGAAAAAGGAAGGGATCGCCTCTATGCTTGTAGTGCCGGTGATGGTCGGCAGCAGGGCGGTCGGGATTCTTGTGCTGTACACGGCAAAGCCCCGCGATTTCAGTAAAGAGGAAATAGAATTTCAATCCGCCCTTGCAGAGCAGGGGGGTATGGCAATCGAAAAGGCCCATCTTATCGAAAAGCTCAGAAACAGCACGAAGGTCTTCCACGATCTTGCTGTCGGCATCAACGCGAGTATGGACATCAGGAAAATCATGGAGATCATGTCCGAAGGCGTCGCGAAGGCGCTCGAAGTCAAAGCGGTATCGGTCCGCCTCCTTGATGAAGAAAACAGGACACTCAAGCTGGTGGCAAGCTACGGTCTCAGCGATAAATATCTCAAAAAAGGGCCTGTGTCCGCGGAGAAGAGTATCGCCGAGGCGCTCTGCGGGAAACCCGTAGTGGTGAAGAGCGCTTCGTCAGACGATGGTGTACAGTACAGGAATGAAAAGAAAGAAGAAGGAATCGTCTCCATCCTCTGCGTACCCATAAAAGAACGGGAGAAGGTAATCGGCGTGCTACGGCTCTACACCGACCACGAACGTGATTTTACGAATGACGATATCATGCTTGTGTCCGCACTGGCCCATCAGGGAGGCATCGCGATTCAGAACGCCTCCATGCTGCTCGCACTCAAGGAGGACCTCAAGGACTTCAAGGCTGATATGTGGAGCCACCGGTCGTGGTTCTGATAATATAAAAAGGGCACAGAGACGCAGAGGGGGTATCTATCATGACGGGCAAGACTATTGGTGAAATGAAGGTCGGTGATTTTGCAGAATTTGCGAAGACCGTCTCTGAGACGGATGTGTATCTCTATGCCGGTATCACGGGAGATTTCAACCCCGCACACGTGAACCAGGCATACGCCGAAAAAACATTCTTCAAAACCAGGATAGCCCACGGAATGCTCACGGCGGGCTTTATTTCAACAATACTGGGAACGAAACTTCCCGGCCCGGGGACGATTTATCTGAAGCAATCCCTTGCCTTTCTTGCCCCGGTCCGTATCGGCGATACGATTACTGCACACGCCGAGGTGGTTGAGTTGAAGGTGGAGAAGAACCGGGCGCGTTTCAGGACTACCTGCATGAACCAGGAAGGTACAATGGTGCTCGACGGCGAGGCCGAGGTGATGCCTCCGAAGGGAAAGTAAAGAACGCACTATGGCAGGCGAATGAACTTACATCAGGATTTACGAGTGCGTTTCGAGGAGGGGGTTATCACTCCCTCCTTTTTTCGTGTTGACGAGGCGGCTCGCTTCTTTTCCGGTGATTTTTCCGGTTTTGCCGCCTCCACATTGAAGAAACCGGTCATACCCTTCATGAGCTTCTGAAAATCCGTGGTCTGGCGTTCCACAAGTTCCTGGTATCCCTGGTGCAGTTCCTCCTGATGGAGATGGCGCTGGCCCAGCAGTCCCCGGAGATGATCGATCGTTTCCTCCATGGAGGCTGCCGTTGCCTTCAACTCTTCGTACTTTGTCATAAGGTCCGTGTGTTGGCTTTTCGGCACCACGCCGAAGAGCGCAAAAAAGCCTGTGAAGGACTTCTGAAAATCGCTTGTTGCCTTTTCCCACATCTTGAAATAGGCGGCCTGTGATTCGGACATGAGATCCAGTTCGTAGCTTTTCTGGAAGAGAGCCGTGAGTTCATCGGATCCCTTGAATCCCTGCTGCATCCACTTCACCATGGTGTCAAGCTGCTCCTGACCCCTGGCGGCGTTCGTCAGGAGGTTGCCAAGGAAGAGTAAAAAGTTCTTGTCCATCAGCTGTTCCCTTTCTTTTTGAGTTCCTCTTCCAGGTCGAGCTGGAAGCGAACGGGGCCGCGGTACTTTCCCCCCTCACCGAAACGGGTATGAAGGGCGTATTCCGATGCCGGGTTGGACCAGGAGGTGGCGATCGCCACATGTCCCTTGGGAAAGGGCGTTACTTCCACGTCGATGTAGTCCAGCGGCGCCAGTGCCGTTTCTTTTTCCACAAGATCATCATTTTCGCCGTAACAGATGAGCCACCTGATTCCCTTTTCCTTGATCCGGTGGAAATTGAGGCTTCTCCCGAAGAGGGTAATGGGCAGCGTGCCGTCTTTCGTGACGGGGATATTGTATGACTTGAAGCTGACGTCGGTGATTCCCAGGGGAAGATCGGCGCGATCGTAACGGAGCCAGTGCTGAATCGCGGCCATGGTTTTATTGATTTTCACTTCTTTCCCGTCTTTTGAGGAGAGCATGTTCATGTCACGGTAAAAAGACACAAGGGGGAATTCATTTTCGATGGCCTTCAGTTTATAGACCCACCCCATGAGTTTTCCGCTGGCCACCCTGTTCCCGTTCGGCAGGGTCTTCGTACCGTAGGAAAGGTCGTTGAAGCGCTGCGGCAGCATTACCGAAAGAAAGGTGCCAAGGCCTTTGCTCCGCGTGCCGTCCATGGGAGATACGCAGGTGATGAGCGCGTCGACAACACCGTCCAGTTCCCCCGAGAGTATGTTGCAGATAGAATTGAAACCTCCCTGGCAGTAGCCGTTCAGCGTGACCGGCTTTCCGTGCTTTTTTGCCAGGATTTCACAGAAATACCGGGTATCGAGCGCGTCATCCTCCGGTGTCATGAGCTGGTAGGCGGGCGTGGTGGCGATATCCTTGTTGATTCTGATGTAGATGGGTATGCCGAGATTCGCGTAGTTGTGGACATAGCTTTTGTTGTCGTAGGGGAGAAAGGCGAGTACATTGGCGCCAAGCACATAGGGGGGTATGACCACAATTGGTTTTCCGTCTTCGCGCACCGGCGTCTCTCTGTCAATCGGCAGTATCTGATAGAGGAGGAAACGATCGGTTTCCGCTGTTTTTATGTATCCCCCGCTCTCAAAGTGAAAGCCGAACTCCGCCCGTATATCCCGTATATAGTCGGGTAAAGTATGAACGACGCGGTTCATCAGTTCCATCTGTTGCGCCGTGAGGTCGTCCACGTGGTTGCCATTGAGATCAAATACGGTATTCATGAATGCGGAAAAGGATTCAACAAGCTGCTTCAGATGATAGTCGGACACCGATTTTTCGCTCGAGATGGCAGCGTCAGCGGCAAGCCTGAGATTCAGCTCAAGAATCCCCATGTAATCATTGTAGTTCTCCCAGACGGGGAATCGAATAAGCTTCTGCTGCTCCGCGGTTTGAAAAAACCCCAAGGCAAGCCAGTATGAATCCACAAAATCATGGAAATATTTCAGTATGCCGTTCCAGTAAAGCTGCGCGGCGGTGCTTTTCTGCAGTGTGGCTGAGAGTGATTCCGTGGAGATCTTCGACAGCCGATCGGGAAACTCATAGAGAAACCGGTAGAAATCGTTCGCTGCATCAAAAAGATAATTCACTGGGCACCCCCGGAGAATAACTGATTGTGTGGACAGGCGCTTTTGACATGTACGAGACCGTCAGGTTCGAGGTGGAGAAACCTTGCGCGGTGCGATCAGGCGGAAGAGCCGGTCAGCCGGCATACTCCTGCCTGATCGCGGATCTCTGAATGGTTATTACTTCTTTCCTTTTCCGGCGAGGCCAAATAATTCTTCCACTTTCTTGAAATTGTCATCGACAACCGCCTTGTACGATTCGCGTCCTTTTCTGTATGAGGACGACCACTCGGTAATTGTCTTTTTCCCCTCCGGCGGCATCCATGAGGCCTGCTCGAGAAATGAATTGATCATCTGTTCCGTCTGATCCTGCAGCATGATCATGGCGTTGTAGCTGTTGTCGAAGGCGGCCTTGTTAAAGTCAATCATCTGTTTTAAAAGTTCTTTCTGTTCCATGATGTACCTCCTTTTTGGTTGTACGTTGTATTTTCAGGATTTTCCCGCAGTTGCGAAAAACTCCTCCACCCTTTTGAAATTATCATCAACGGCTTTCCTGTAATCATCGCGCGCTTTTTTGTAAGAGACGACCCATTCGGTGATGACCTTCCGGCCTTCGGCGGGGAGCCACGAGGCCTGCTCCATTGCCATGGAGATCATTTTCTCCGTCTGCTCCTGCAGCATAATCATAGCGTTGAAACTGTTATCGTAAGTTGCTTTCTGAAAATCGACCATTTGCTTCGCAATCTTTACATGTTCCATGATAGGAAACCTCCCTGTTTTTGTATGTTGTGGGCCTATTATAGTTTCAATCTTTCATTTGTCAAGAAGAAATGTTGCATCGCAACATATTATTTATAGTAAATATATGCTTGACAACTATTTGATATTGTGGTAATAAATAAACCAAAATTAAGAAAGTAAAAATAAATATTTTGCGAAATAATAAAAAAAGCCCGCTGAGTTCTCATATGCCGGATGCAATAGTATTTCTGAAGAAGTATTCCAACAGGCGGCTCTATGATACGGGAAGAAGCATATACGTCACGCTTGCACAGGTGGCGGAGATGGTACGTAGTGGCCGTGAAGTGAAGGTCGTCGATGCAAAGACCGAAGAGGATGTGACCGCCTTTATTCTTACCCAGATTATACTCGAAGAAGGGAAAAAGAAAAATGCCCTTCTTCCGGTACCGCTTCTCGTGCTTATTATCCGTTATGGCGACAATATACTCCAGGAATTTTTTGAGAAATATCTCGAGCAGATGGTAAAGAACTATCTTGCTCACAGGGGGGAAATGGACCGCCAGTTCGGAAAGTGGCTTGAACTCAGCAGGGATTTTTCCGATATGGCCGGGAAGGCGATGTCGGGAATCGAGCCGTTCCGCTCGATGTATGAAAAGGCTTCATCACCCGATAAAGGGCGTTCGACCGGTGATGATAAAGATTGATGTGATCCTGCCTGCAGGAGGGACTTTCCCCTGCCGCGTTACTCTTCACTCCGGTCGCTGTGTTCCCGCATAAACTGTACAATCCGGCTGTAGTGTGTCGCAAGAACTTCACGCGAGCGGAAGAGCGACATATGGCCGCCGTCGCACAGGAGGGAGAGCTTGTCCTCGGACGGCACCGAATCGAGGAGGTCGAGATGTGCCGTGGCCTGAAGTGGAGGGGCGATGTTATCCCTGAGTCCCCCAAGCGCCCAGATGGGGACGGAGGGGTAATCTTTGATCCCGATTACCCGGTCACCGATGGCCAGCGTTCCGTGAATGAGTTCGTTGTTGACGAAAATTTTCCGGTACGTGTCCCTGATGAAGCTTACGGGGAAGTGGTGCACGTAGTTGTACCACTGATAAAAGGCAAGCTGGCGTTCCGCCGAATCCCTCTTGCCGTCTCTGAGATCATCCAGCAACTGCTTGAAGTTCTGCATATGCTGGTCCATGCCGAGGAGATAAAAACCCAGAATTTGAACACGGCCGTCGAAGGTTTTCCTTCCCGCTCCCGAAGAGCCCTCCGGTATGGTATGGGCGAACAAAGACACAAGGTAGTCAATGAAGGATTCGCCCATAAGATGGGCAAAATCGGTGAGGACCCCCCGTTCCGCTTCGGTGTGCATAGGCGAACCGGCTGAGCCGAAGGTTTTTCCCAGGTGGGGATAGAGTATAAGCGTGCTCATAAGGAGCGGTCCGGGCTGGCAGATGGCGACCATGTGGGCGGAGACACCTGTTTTCTCTCTCACGCATTCGAGAACCTGACGGTACTGTTCCACCTGACCTATAAAGCTCTCGTCGTGTCGTGTGCCTTCAATGTAGAGGGGAATGTCCTCGGCGCACTTCTGTTCAACGAGTGCCATGCGGGGGAGACCGTGGTCACGCATGTAGACCGCGACCCGTTCCGCGATGTTTGAATGGTGGCCCGCGCGCGGCGCGAAGACCACGGTATAGTTGTCGATGTCATGGCCGGCGTCGAGGGAAATATCGATTACTCTCATGCTGGGGAGGTCAAGGATAACCTTCGAATTATCATATTCAACCGTCCAGTCCTGGCACGGGCAGTCGCCGATGAAAAGATTCAGGAATTCGATCTCACCCCGGCGTTTCTGATGAAAACTGCCGAGCGGTGCGAGGAAATTCTCCCGCACGATATCCATTGTCTGGGAAGTACTTTCGTCGATAAGGTCTATGAATGTTTCGCAGGCCTTTCTCTCCGCAGGGCACATAAGGGGTACAAAATGACGGGTCATCCGCATTGCCGTTGTTTTTGAATTTTCCAGGAAATCCATTTCTAAGGATAAAAACCGGCTCATCATTTCCGCATAGGACGCGCTGGCCTGGATGGGAAGTTTCATCGTTTCCAGGGTGGTACACAGGTGGGGCAGGAGTGACATGAACGAGGTGGCCATAGAATATTTCTCTTTTCTTAAAAGTAGTATCCCCTCCTTATTATCGGAATCGCGCGTAATATAATGTCTCGTGTCTCAATAGTCAAATGGGATTATCCAAAGGGCAGCCGATATACCTTTAAAAATTCTTGTATTCCCATCGGGACTGTAGTTTGATTAAGTAAGATTCGCGTGTCCGACGCGCGTTATGTCATGCCGGGTGCGTGTGTTATCGAAATAAATGAAGGAGGACGGACATGCAGCCCGATCCCGAACAGTTAATTTCAAAAATCGGCATTCTCACACCGCCCGTCGGTTTTTACGATGCACCTGATGCGGCCCCATTTAGGCCGCTTGTCGAGCCCGAGGCGGGAAAACACATGTGCATCTTCTGCTTCTATGACCGGTGGCGGGATGGGGTGACACTCCATATCACGAAGGAGAATTACGGCTGCGGGGGCGCCGGCAACTGGCTTTGCGGCATCTCGACGCGTTCACGTCAGGAGTATCTGAAATTTCTCGTGAACGGCGAAGGACTGAAATCGTCGCATGAGCTGATGAATCGCTGGCTCGATCATCGAAAACCCTATCGCCGGGAACACGCCAGCCTTTTAATCGGGCTCCTTAAACCGGATCAGTATCGCTACCTGAAAAGTGTGACCTTTTTTGTGAATCCCGATCAGCTCGGCGCACTTATCCTGGGCGCAAATTATGACAGCGCACCCGGCGACCCGCCGCCGGTCATTGCACCGTTCGGTGCGGGCTGCATGGCAATCGCGCCGCTTTTCGATGATTTCACGGTGCCGCATGCCGTCATCGGCGCCACCGACATAGCAATGCGCCAATATCTTCCGGCCGACATCCTTGCGTTTACCGTCACCGTGCCCATGTTCGAGAGGCTGTGCAGGCTTGACGAAAAGAGTTTTCTCTATAAACCGTTCTGGAAGAGGCTTCGTGAATCCCGGGGGAAGAAATAAAACGCGAAGGGAGCAGTTGATATGATATCGAGACACAAGATGCTTCGTACTGCGGGGATAGTGGTAGTGGTTCTTTTTCTTCTTTTCGGAGTTTTTTTCGACGGCGGCGCCTGATGCGCCGGCGGTGTGCTGACCGTGCTTGTCAGCCCGGAGGGAAGCGGTTCAGTCAGCGTGTCGGTCGGCGGCATTCAGAAAGACGCACCTTACGAATTTACGGCCCTTGATGACGTAGTGATTGAAGCGGAAGAAGCCGCGGGTTACCGTTTCATTGAATGGAGCGGGAACATGAAGGGTTCCGCAACCCCCGAACATATCGTAGTGAATGGGAATAAAGATATCACCGCGCATTTCATGGCAACGGAGACGCTCGCAGCTTCGACGGGTGCTGAAATAGAAGCCGGGCTGATTGCAGGAACCGGCCTCGTCCTCGCCACCATCGATCCTGCAACGATAACCGACACCACACACAAGCCGGAAGACATGCCCTATGGTCTTATCAATATCTCGGTAACGGCCGGTGAGGAGGGAAGGGCGGTGATCCGTTTTTACCTTCCCGAGTCCGCGCCGGAAGGGTACAAGTGGTACAAATACAGCGAGACCGAAGGATGGATTGATTTCAGCCGCAGTGTGATTTCGGGCGGCACGGGGGACGGGGCCGAATTTGACAGCACAAGAACGCAAGTCACGGTCTATATAACTGATAACGGTCCCTACGACGGGAATGCTGCGGACGGCGTGATAGATGATCCTTCCGGACTTGGCTCGTCTGAGGATGGAGAGCCGTCCCCGTCTTCGGACAAGGGCGGCGGCGGATGCTTCATCTCGACGCTGCACATGTACTGACGGCTTCGCGATACACAAAATTTCAAATCTCTCATCGTTCCCGCGCAGATATGAATACGGAGTCTGCAAATGAATGGTTCCCTGCCTTATTTGCCGAGATAGTCGCGGGCGATGACAAGCCGCTGGATTTCCGATGTTCCCTCGTAGATGGTCGTGACCCTGGCGTCGCGGTAGAGACGTTCCACCTTGTAGTCCTTCGTGTAGCCATACCCGCCATGGATCTGGAGGGCGTGATAGGCAGCCCTGTTGGCAAGCTCTGATGCAAAGAGTTTCGCCATTGACGCCTCCCTGGTGAATGACTCCCCGAGGTCTTTCCGATCTGCGGCGTGCAGCGTGAGCAGGTATGCCGCCTCGATTTCCGTCGCCATATCGGCCACCATCCATTGAATGGCCTGAAACGCACCGATGACGCGGCCGAACTGCCGGCGTGACTGAGCATAGGAGACTGCTTCATCGAGGCAGGCCCGGGCGATACCCAGCGACTGCGAGGCAATTCCGATGCGCCCGCTGTCGAGTGCGGTCATTGCAATCTTGAATCCCTGCCCCTCTCTGCCGATGAGGTTTTTCCTGGGGACCCTGCAGTCATCGAACACGAGCTCCACCGTGTCGGATGCGCGGAGCCCCAGTTTTTCTTCCCTTTTCCCGATGATGAGACCCGGTGTGCCTTTTTCAACGATGAAAGCGGAAAGTCCCCTGTTGCTCGCCTGGGAATCGGTACGGGCGATAACCACGATAACGTCGGCATGGCTTCCGTTCGTGATGAAGATTTTCCTGCCGTTTATGAGGTAGTGGTCACTGCGGGTCTCCGCTCTCGTTCTCATGCTCCCCGGGTCGGACCCCGCATCGGGCTCCGTCACGGCGAAGGCGCCGAGCATCCTTCCCGTCGCGAGAGGGACAAGATACTTCTGTTTCTGCTCCTCGCTCGCAAAATGCAGGATCGGCTCAGTCGAAAGGTTCGACACCGACATCACGACGGCGGTGGATGCACACGCATACGCAATTTCCTGGAGCGCCAGGGAGTAACTGACGGCCCCTGCGCCTGAACCCCCGTATTCGGGAGGGATCATCATGCCCATGAGACCGAGCCCGCCCATTTTTTTAATGACCTCCGCGGGGAAGGTCTCCTTCTCGTCTCTTTTGGCGGAAAAGGGCTCCAGTTCCTTCTTCGCGAAGTCCCTCACCATCAGCCGCACCATCTCCTGTTCGCTTGTCAGTTGGAATAACACAGCTTGCTCCTTACGGCACGTAGACAACGACCAGCAGTTCAGCCGTTTCCCTGCTATGATTGCTCAGTGTGTGGTGAAGTGCGGAATTGAAGTGGATACTTTTACCCTTCCCGATCTTCGTGACATTATCGCCGACCTGGACGGTGATGCCGCCTTTCACCACATAGATGAATTCTTCACCCTCGTGGTGATACTCCACACCCTTGTGATGCGTCTCGGGATCAATGGTGACCATATACGCGCGGAGGTGCTTATCCGGTCCCGGCCGTGAAAGAGAGGAATAGGCGTAGGAATCCACCCGTTTTTTGTGGCTCATCATCCGGCGTTTTGAGGCCTTCTTTTCCTCGTCCGCTTCAAGCTCATCCACATCAATTTTGAAGATGCGGCTGAGTTGGATGACCAGCGACACGGGAGGAATCACCTTGTCGCTCTCGATTTTTTCAAGGAGATCGGCGGCGCAGCCCGTTTCGAGGGAAAGGTCCTCGATGGAAAGACCTTTCTCTTTTCTCAGGGCGCGCACCTTTTCTCCGAACGATTTCCAGTGGGGTGCTTTTTTCGATACCATGTGTCTCGCTCCAAATCGTGTGAGTTATGTGATGAGTGATCTCTTCTTCCTCTGCCGAGCGCAGTTTCGTTCCGTCAGTCGCCCAGTACTCTTTTCAAAGCGCCGGTCACGGAGTTGACGCCCTCCCGTATGCCCCTGCCGGCCGAACCGATGCCCGTGCCTGCCCGCTTCAATTGACTGTCAATACCGCCAATGACGGAAGGGGAAGTGATGCCCGCGTAGAGGTCGCTGACGATGGCTGTAAATGCCTCCTCGGGCGTGACTCCCTTTCCGTTACCGCCCACATTGGTGAGATGCGTGTCCGGCAAAGATACAGTGATAAACCCGCCGCCCGCGAGGGTCGATCCGGCCGTTACTTTTCCATCCCGTATGATCAAATCTCTGATGAGCACCTTTTTGCCGGGCTTCTTTTTCGCCTGCGCCGTACCGGCGGTTGTACCGGACCGGGCGGCGCTCCTGACATTGTTCAGAATGGTCTTGAAATTGTCGGTGCTGCCCCGTGTTTCATAGGTGATCCGCGGGCCGATGATTTCAATCCTATCGACTATAATTGTGTCGCCTGTCAGAGATTTTTCATCTATATCGACATAGACGGAATTGATGCTCATCGCCTCTCGGGACTTGAATCCCGGCGGATTGCCGATGAAAAGGTTTTCGATCGAGATGCGCCCCGAGAGGAGCGATACATTCACCCCGCCGAGGCGGATGTCGGTCTTCGTCATCCCGGGTCCGTAGGTGATGACGGCGTTCTTGATGAGCGGACCGAGGTGTGAGACCGTATAAAGTAAGGCGATGACGGCGATCACCAGGATCAGAATTATTCCCGCGATGATCCGTTTCTTCATGGATGGTGTGCTCTCGCAGATTTTCAATGTACGTTCTTATAACGTTAATTGCAGGTAAAATCAAAAATAAAGACACAAAGACACAGAAACACAAAGAAATTCCTCCCCCTGGACGGGGGAGGTTAGGTGGGGGTGCTCAGAAACCACTCCCCTACTGCCGTATGATATCGACGGGCTGAATGGCGATTGCCTTTTTCGACGGGTAAATGCCCGCCAGGATGCCCACGGTGACGGATGCAGCGAACGCCAGGGCGAGGCCGGCGATTGAAATGCTCACGGGATACTTCAGGGCGTTGAATATGACGAAGCTCGCCAGGAATCCCGCTGCCACGCCCACCATGCCGCCGACCAGCGAGATGAACGACGATTCCAGGAGAAACTGGAGAATGATATCCCTCTTTCGCGAACCGACGGCCCGTCGTATGCCGATCTCCAGCTTCCGCTCGTTCACGATAAGAATCATGATGGAAAGAATACCGAGGCCGCCGATGGTGAATGATGCAGTGGCGGCGATTCTTCCGAGCATAGTGATGAGATCCATGGCCTGCGCCTTCATGGCGGTGACGTCCTTCAGGTCGATGACGCCGAAGTCGTCACTCTGTCCCTCTTTTATCTTGTGTCGTTCCCTCAGGAGTATTTCGATGTCCGCTTTGACGCGGGGAAGTGATTCACCGTCGATTCCCTGGACGTATATGACGTTTACATTGTCTTTGTTGACAAAGCTTTTCAGGTACGTGTGAAGCGGCACGAAAATCTGATTATCCTGGTCGACTCCGGAGATGTCGACGCCCTTGTCTTCCATGAGTCCGACTACCCTGCAGGGCACGCGCCAGACGAGGATACTTTTTCCGATGGGGTTTTCGATACCGAAGAGTTTATCCGCCACGGTTTTCCCGAGCACGGCAACCTTCCTGAATTTTTGATTATCTTCTTCAGTAAAAAAACTGCCCTCCCTTACATGAAAATTTCTCACCTCCTGAAAATTCGGCGTCGCCCCTGTGACGAGGACGGCTTTCAGAACGGTGCTTTCGTAGCGTACCGGAAACGACGTGAGCCCGGAAGGGGAGACATCCTTCACGGCAATGCCGTGATCGAGGATGGCCTTCGCGTCGGCCAGCGTGAGGGTTGTTGCCTCGCTGAAAAGCCTTGCCATCGGTCCCACCCTGTGTACAATTCCGCTCCGGACCACAAGGAGATTTATGCCGAGGTTTTCGAGCTCCTGTTCCGTTTTCATGGCAAGGGAACCGGCGAGGTTGGAGACAACGATGAGTGAAAAGGTCCCGAAAAAAACACCCAGAACGGCAAGGGCGGTTCTCCATTTGAAGTTCATGAGTGACCGCCATGCGATATTGAGATTCAGTAACACCCTTCGCAAGGGAAACCCTCCTCTTCCCTCAGGTCCTGATTGCCTCGATGGGTTCGAGATTTGCCGCCTGTCTCGCGGGTTGAAGGCCGAACACGATACCGATTATCCAGGAGAGGAGAAGCCCTGTGACAAAAGCCTTCCAGGAGAAGTAAATGGGGAATTCGGCGACGTACTGTAAAAGATATGAGGAGGCGACTCCCACCAGAAATCCTATAAACCCGCCCGCCGTGGTAATGAGTACCGCTTCGCCGAGGAATTGAAAGAGGATATCCCTTCTTGTTGCACCCACCGACCTCCGTATGCCGATCTCATTGATTCGTTCCTTGACGGAAAGAAGGAAAAGATTTGCCAGTACAAAGCCGGCGACCACAAGAGAGATGAGGCCGACGATGCCGAGAAAGATGACCAGCGAACCGGTCAGCGCCACGAGGAACTTGATAATGTCTCTCGACGCAAAAATCCTGAAGTCATCGGGCTGCTCCTCAGGTATGCGGTGGCGCTCGCGTAGAAACTGGCGGGTCTCCTCGATTCGG
>JAPLJO010000061.1 GCA_026388515.1 Deltaproteobacteria bacterium
GGAGGTTCCGGTGGTGCCGTTGCCACTTCAACGGGCGGCTGTTCCGGTGTTGATTCCAGTGGTTCACCACTGGTCATGACGATGGGCGGAAATACCTCGGCCATCGCCTCTTCAAGTTCCACCCTTCGAAACTCCGCGGTAATCGGGGGACACATGAGAAGATTCCTGGGGCCGTATCGTTCCGGTATTCCCTTGATCTTGATTTTGTCGCCCGAGAAGTCGGCGTTGATTCCTTCCCGTGAACGGATCTTGCCCTTTTTGCCCTGGGTCTGTGTCCATCGCAAGCGGCCGTCGTTGATCGTTTCGTCGTTATCCGACCCCGCTTCTATCCTGAGATACCGGTTTGATACAAAGAGCGCGGTCTGGCTGGGGTCAAAGGGGACCCATCCGAGATCGGGAAACCACACCTCATTCCATGAATGGCGCCCCTGTCCCATCCGCAGTGTCAGCACACCCTTCCGGTTGTTGACGTCATAGGGCTTCTTCAGCGTGATGCCGTTTATGATGCGGACGGGAATGCCGGCGGCCCGCATGAGGGCGGCTGAAAGATGGGAATAGTTCTGGCAGTTACCCATCCCGCTCTCAAGGGAATAGAGTGCGTCGTAGGCCTGGGGAGGCGTTACGTACCGCACATGATCCACGACCCATGAAATGATATGCTGGACGGCGTCGAATTCGGTGGAGGCGTCCTCCGTGAGTTCCCGGGCTATCCTTAATATACGCGGGTCATCGGACTGGATGAGTTTGGTCGGTTTCAGATAGTCGAGCGCATCGGAAGGTATTTTTTCGACAGGGTATACTGCGTCCGTCGTGATTTTTTTCAGTTCCGTAAGATTGGACGCTTCGAAATTCATGGATACATCGATGCTTTCGGGAGGGTTCTGCCATGTGGCGACAATCATCCATGCCCCCCGTTTGTCGGTCTTTGTTGTTTTTACAGTCGGTTCCGGTGAAAATGTGAGGTTGAATCCCTTGATATCCTGTTTCACCGTGCTCGATTTGAATGAACCGGGAATAATATAGCTCAGGGTCACCGATTGGACGCCCGGTTCAACGGCGATGTTTCTGTTGATCTCGCAGAGAATCTTCGAGGACATTTCCCCCTCGACGGTGAAATTCGTTGCCATGGCGGGAACGGAGAAAAGAAAAAGTGCCAGAATGATTCCTGCCCTGAACTTCATAATCACAACCCCCTTATATATAACCTGACTTCTTTTGAGTGGGCCGGATTATATGTTACCTCCCGTGAAAAGAAAAGCGGTATTCAGGCAATAACGGCACGATATTGAATCATGTTGAAGGGATATCTTTTAAGTCGTCAATTACAAGCACTTTTTGAATATAAATCAAGGCGGAGCGGAGAAAGCGTTTTCAACTGTCTGAGTTCCGATGGAGTCGGGGTGAGTTTTGAAAACGCCCGAAGCGAGCCGTAGATTTATCAAAAAGTTGCTTGGACGACGAAAAGATATCCCTTCAACAATTTCTTAAGACTCGGCGAACTTGTGGCGCCGCATAAATATATCCCATCAACAGGATTCAAAAAATTTCTCCGCGGTAAACTTTCCGGCGCACCCCTTCGTCATAGGGAGTAAAAATCCGGTGATTCCAGTGCATCGAAGAACAAATGAGGTTTCAGGCATGAATCCGGTCCTCTCAGTTGCAGGCACTACTGGTGAAATAATCAACATCGAGACAAGCCGCGGGGTATGGACAGCACCTCCGCGACCGGGTAATATGAATTGCATGAGTTCCGACGAAACAAATCTCACGGGAAGCGCCGCGACGGATATCCTCACGCAGGTTCCCCATATCGTTGACCAGGCGAGGGCCGGTGACAGGAACGCCTTCACGACGCTGGTGAATCTCTTTCACGGCGATATTTACCGCATGGTGTATTATCGCACGCGGTCACGCATGGATGCGGAAGACCTCACCCAGGATATTTTCATGAAGGCATTCAAGACGATTACCGGGCTCAGGGACGGCAGCCGGTTCAAAAGCTGGCTCTTTGCTATCGCCGTGAATGGTGTCCATGATTTTCACCGGAAGAAAAAATTGCGCTCGCTTCTGGGATTCGCGGGCCCGGTGGATAGCTCCACCGTGGATGATAATGCCGCGTACGAAGGATGCGATGCCTCCGATACCATGATCAAGCGGGATTTCTGGAAAGAGGTGACGTCCTTTGCCGACGGGCTCCCCCGCATGGAGCGGGAAGTGTTCCTTCTGCGCTTCATGGATGATCTCAGTATCCGGGACATTACCCGTGTATTGAACAAGAACGAAAACACCGTGAAGACACATCTCTATCGTGCTGTCGGCAAGTTCAGGGCACACGGTTCATTACGACACTATTATCAGGAGGAAGGAAGGTGAATGCCGTGAAGAATGGACATCTCACCGGAGATGAAATCGCGCGCGCCGTGGTGGATGAGGCGGAGCTTCCCGCATCCAGGAGAGAGCACCTTGCCGCCTGTCCGGCGTGCCGCGGGGAGAAAGAAAATATCGGGAAAGACCTGACGCGGCTCCGGGAGACGGCGGTAAGGATTACACCACCACCGGAAAGGCGTGTCGTTCTTACGAAGGAGAAAGACACGCGCTCAGTTCGCTTCGTCTGGGGATGGCGCACGGCATCAGGTATGGCCCTCGCCACGCTTTCCGTCATTGCCTTCATCTGGTGGTATGCCGCCTCCGGAGGCCCGGGAAACGAAACGACCATGGTGGCCGAAAACGGTTATGACACGGACCCTGAAATGGTTGAAGCATCGCGTATCGTCGAGAATCCCCTTTCCCTCACGTATCTCGCGATTGCCGGTGAATCAGTGGTGGAAGAGCAGTAACGCGCCGCTCCGGCGAGAAATTGCTTTGCCTTTGCCTTAAGCCTCCCCGTCGGTGGAGGGGACATGAAAAAGAATGGATATGTATCGCAAGGAGGAAGATAAGAACATGGTACGAAGAAAAGCACTCATGATCATTGTGGCACTTGCCATACTCGCAGTACCGCTCGCGGTACTCGCGCAGGACATGCCATACGGCAAATGGTGGCACAGTCCGAAGGTGATAAAAGATCTCTCCCTCAGCAAGGAAGAGGTCGACAAGCTCGACAAGGAATACATAGACAACCGTAAAAGCATGGCCGACTTCAAGGCAAAGGTTGAAAAGGAGCGGGTCGAGCTTGAGGAGATGATCGAGGTCGAGAAGCTTGATGAAGCGGGTCTCACGGCACAGTTGAAGAAACTCGAAGCGGCGCGGAGCGAACTTTCACAGGAGCGTTTCGGGTTCATCGTGGAGGTGAGAAAGATTCTCGGCATCGAACGGTTTAAGAAGCTCAGGATACAATATGACAACGCCCGCGACGACATGCACCGCATGAGAGAACGCATGAAAGACAGGCCCCCGGGGCCTCCCGGGCCCCCCGCGCCTCCTGATATTGATTAGTGATGATCAGCCTGTAACCACTTGCTCATCATGCCTCCGTGTTGCAGGGATGCGAACCAGATACCCGGTTTCACCTGTTGCATCCCTGCAACACCCTCCTTACACTCCAGCTCAATCTTCCCGAATGCACCATACTTCTTTTCATTGTGTTCTGTCTCGCAAAGACGGATAACCGTCCATATTCCCTTCGCGACCACCGGCGCCTCATACCGTGTTTTGTGGTCAGTATTGTATTGACTCAGAAAGTTGCCATTCTTATACTTTCAACCTGTGGAAGTAAGTTCTTAAAAGGAGATTGGCGAGCAGATGAAGGGACTCGAACTTACCGAAAAGTTTTTCACGGCTTATGGGATGCCGCTCCTGGAAGACCTGTTCCAGTCCTGCCGGGATAGGATAGCCGCGGGACTTGTGGGAGACGGCTCGGATTGCTTCGGGTTCGACGATGAGCTCTCCCAGGACCATGACTGGGGTCCGGGATTCTGCCTCTGGCTGACCCGGGAGGATTTTGAAACGTTCGGCCGGGACCTGGCCGCCGCGTATGGGAAACTTCCTGGAAACTTCATGGGATTTTCCAGAAAAGAGAGCGCCTGGGGCCAGGACAGGGTGGGGGTGTTTGAGATCAGCGCGTTTTACCGGACATTCACCGGGTATGATCACCTGCCCGGGAACCTCGATGAATGGCTGAGCATACCGGAAAACGCCCTTGCCGCCTGTACGAACGGTGACGTCTTTTACGACCCCCTGGGAGAATTCACCCGGTGGCGGAAATACCTGCTCGCGTTCTACCCGGAGGATGTGAGGTTGAAGAAGATCGCGTCACGGTGCATGACCATCGCCCAGTCCGGGCAGTATAATCTTGCCCGCTGCCTGAAACGCAAAGACCTGTTTGCGGCGCAGTATGCAGAAACCAAGTTCTGCGCGGATGTCATCTCCCTGGTCTTTCTCATCAACAGGCGCTACCCTCCATTCTACAAGTGGATGCAGCGGGCACTGTCCGACCTTCCTCGCCTTGGCGGGAGTCTTTCGGTCATGATTGCGGAACTCGTCACCACGAACGATCATGCGTGCAAGATCAATCTGGTGGAGGAGATCAGCGCCTCTCTCATCGCCGCGCTCAGGGAAGAAGGCCTCAGTGATGCTGATAGTGACTTCCTGCTGGATCATGGTCCCCGTGTCCAGAGCAGGATTCAGGATGACAAGCTGAGGCAGAGGAACGTGTGGATTGGATAGCGGTGTCATGAAAAATGTCCTGATCATAGGCGGCAGTTATTTTGTGGGCAGGGTATTCGTGGAAGAACTCGCCGGGGCCGGCGGATACGCGATATACAGTCTGAACAGGGGAAACGCGCCGCTTGCCATGCCCGGTGTCCATGAGATCGTATGCGACAGAAGAGATTATGAAGCGCTTGCGGAGTCTGTTCCCTCTTTGATGTGGGATGCCGTGGTTGATTTCTGCGCGTATACCCCGGGGGATATCGAAATCATGTTCTCTGTGCTCCCCGAAACCTCGGTGAACCACTACATTTTTATCAGTACCGCATCGGTCTACCAACCGGTAAAGGAATTCCCCATCACGGAGGACATGCCAAAACTTTCGGGCCCACAGGAACATCTCGGCCTCCACGCGGATTATGCGTACCACAAATGGCTACTGGAGCTTGAGCTGGAAAGCCGGTGCAGGGAGCGTCATGTTCATTATACTTCATTCCGGCCGGCGTTCATCTACGGCAAGTACAACTACGCCCCCCGGGAGAGCTATTTTTTTGATCTCATGGGGAGAGATGAACCACTCATCGTCCCCGAGCCTGACCTTGCCCTGTTCAGCTTTGTATCGGTCTGGGATGTGGCCCGTATGATCATCGTCTCTCTGGGAAACGAAAAGGTGTGGGGAAGAGCGTTCAACCTCGCGGCGGAAGAGCTGATCTCGTACGGCAGGCTCATCGAGGTCTTTGAAATCGTCAGCGAAAAGAAGCTGCTGACCAGGCGCATACCTCTCCGGCAGATAGACGAAGAGAGGGTTCCCCTTCCCTTTCCCATCGATGAGCATCTCATCTATTCCGGGAAAGCCGTCCGGGAGACCTTGGGATTCAACTACACACCATTCTTGGAAGGAATGCGCATGACCTACGAGCATTACCGAAGATCTCATGGCCCTGGGCACTGATTGAAAAGGGAGGCCGTTATGCCGGAGAAAGAAGAGATCATTGCACAGATCCTCGCCATCGAGCTTGAGATGTTTCTCTCGGTGCCGACCGCGGAGCCCGCATCCTGTCAGCAGCATCCGGATCAATTCATGCTGCACCGGAAGAGCCAGTTCAGCGCCTGGAGGAGGGATGTGCTTACAAGCTACCTCGGCGACCTGCAGCGGGCACAGCGCAGGGGTGAGAACCTCATGACCATGAAGTATGCCCGGATGGATAACCTCATCGAATCCCGGGTAAACAGTCTCATCGACGAGATTGCGGTGATCCAGTATGCATGGCAGAAGGATATGTTCGAGAAATACCCCGGCATCTTGAGCGGCGCCCGTCCGCTTTCGAGTTCCGATGACACCCTGTACAAGACCTCGTTTGAAACATACCTCCGGGGCGAGCTCGAAACGTATTCCGACGAGACCATCAGACTTCTCCACGCACAGGTTCTGGAGATGCGGAAGAACAACCGGAACATGAACGAAGAAGTCTACGCATGCCTGGTGAAACAAATTGGATATTCCTCCCTGGAAGAGGCAGAGAAAACGGCTGTTTCAAAAACAACCTGAACTAATCATCCCGGGCATACGGTCACGATCTTCGAGGACTCCCCGTGCTGCTCCGTGATTTCGTCACATCTATCTTAATGGCGGCATGCAAGACTTCTGATGGTATTGATTGAAATGAAACATCGGAAGAAATTTAATATATATGCGAGTAAACAGTGTGGTATCACCGGACACGAAGGAGCACGCTGCCGCACGACGGATTAAGCATCCTGCATGCTCGAAGATACTAATAAAAGGAGGTTAGATATATGATGAACTACACTCGAATAACCGTTGAAACTCGCGGCCATGTACTTCTCATGGGGCTCAACCGCCCGGAGAAACGAAACGCCTTTGACCTCACGATGTACGAAGAGCTCGCGAGCGCCTATGGCGAGCTGGACAGAAGCCCGGAACTTCGCTGCGGCGTCCTCTTTGCTCACGGAGAGCATTTTACCGCGGGTCTGGAACTTGACAAATGGGCGTCGGTATTTTCAGGCGGAACGTGGACAATGCCGGATGGTTGTATCCATCCTCTCGGCATTGACGTAGACGCACGATGCAGAAAACCTGTCGTCATGGCAATTCGGGGCAGATGCTATACAATAGGTTTTGAGCTGCTGCTTGCGCAGGACATTCGCGTGGCATCAACCGACGCACGCATCGCTTTACTGGAGGTCAGGCGCGGCGTGTACCCGGTTGGCGGCGGCACCGTGCGGCTCTTCCGGGAGATCGGCTGGGGTAATGCAATGAGATATCTCCTCACCGGCGATGAAATCACCGGCGCCGAGGCGTACCGTCTCGGCCTGGTTCAGGAACTGACCGAGCCTGGCAAAGAGCTTGATCGCGCCATAGAGATTGCGACGGACATATCGAAACGTGCGCCGCTCGGTGTTATGGCGGCACTCAAGTCAGCACGGATCGCTGAAGCTGAAGGACCGCGCGCCGCATTGGCGCGGCTCATTCAGGATCTTATACCAATCATGGGAAGTGAAGACGCGCTGGAGGGTTTAATGTCGTTTATGGAACGGCGTGAGGCGCATTTTAAAGGGAAATAGTCACCCATACAGTTCTTGTATCTTAAAACTTGACAAAAGTTCCCGCTCATTTGAATATGCCGGCGATAGAGAAGGAGGTATGGCCCATGGAACTTATGCAGGCGATTATGGAACGCCGGAGCGTTCGTAAATTCACCGATTACCATGTGACGGACGATGAACTGAAGGAACTTTTCGATGCGGCACGGTGGGCGCCCTCGTGGGCGAACACGCAGGCATGGGAATTCGTCGTGGTCAGGGATCGCGATGTCATCGGAAAAGTAACGGCGACCTATTCTGAATACAACCCCGCCAGGAAGTGCTCGATGTCCACTTCGGCCCTGGCGGTCTTCTGTGCAAAAACCGGCGTCTCGGGATCGAAGGGCGACGGGGAGGCGACCAAATTTTCAAACTGGTTCATGTTTGACTGCGGCATGGCGGTCCAGAACTTCTGCCTGAAGGCCCATGAAATGGGGCTGGGCACCGTCGTGGTGGGGCTTATGGATCACGATGCCTGCAGGAAGGTGCTCGGCCTTCCCGAAGGATATGAGGTGGTGGTATCCGTGCCGGTGGGCAGGCCTGTGGTGGAGGGAAGAAAGGGGCCGCCGCGGAAAAACCTCGCTGAATGCACCCATCTCGACCGCTTCGGCGATTCTTTTGTGAAAGCGTAGGAGTGGACAATGACCGGCACGGTGCGTCTGGAACGGAAAGGTGCCATCGCGATTGTCACGTTCGACCGCCCGGAGCGGAGAAACGCCTTCAACGAGAGCATGTGGGGTTCTCTCGAAAAGACGGTGGCGGCGCTTGCACGTGATATACCGCGGGCTGTGGTGGTGACCGGTGCCGGTGAGAAGGCCTTCTGTGCCGGCTTTGATGTCAATCCCGACAATCCCCAGGTGTCCAGCCTGATTGACGCCGTGGGAAAACACAACCCCGTCCCCGTGGAGGCGCTGATCCGACGCATCCGCAATGCCGTGGACGGGCTGGTGACGCTTCCCGTTCCGGTGATCGCCGCCATAAACGGTCTCGCGTACGGGGGCGGCGCCGAGCTTGCCATGCGCTGTGACATGCGCATCGCCGATCCAGGGGCCATCATCTGTTTCTCGGAGGTGCGGCTGGGGCTTATGCCCGACTGGGGCGGCGGCCCGGCGCTTGCCCGGCTCGCCGGTCCGGCGGCGGCGGCGGACCTGATACTCACCACGCGGGAGGTCCATGCCCCTGAAGCCCTGTCCCTCGGCATCATAAACAGGATAAGCGCACCCGCAATGGCGAGGGACGAAGCGGTATCCATCGCAGAGACCATCGCCGGCCACGGTCCCCGTGCCGTCCGCCGCGCCCTTTCGGTCATACGCCGGACCTCCGACCTCGCCTTCGAAGAGGCACTGGAGATGGAAACACGGGAGGCCGTCGCACTCATCGCATCGGGCGAGTGCATCCACGGAATCGAAGCCTTTCTCATGAAAAAGAAACCGGAGTTTCCCGATCCATCGGAATGACGGGGAACATCCGGGATATCCATACCGACATAAGGAGGAATCAGCTATGCCGTGGTATGTCTATATGGCCTATCTCGCCGCCGGGGGCTTCCTTGCCAATGGTGTTCCTCATTTCGTCAACGGCATCTCCGGAAGGAAATTTCAGAGTCCCTTCGCGTCTCCGCCCGCCGTGGGGGAATCGTCTCCCGTGGTGAATGTAATCTGGGGCATGTGTAACTTCGCCGTAGGACTGGTGCTCATCCGCGGCGTCGGGGAATTCCGGTGCGGCCTCTCTGCCGATGTCGCCCTGGTGGGAGCCGGCATGCTCGTGACGGGGGCGGCCCTTGGCTGGTACTTCGGAAAAGTCCGCGGGACGGGGTAGTGATACAACCGGCGACACAATGTCCGGAGTCTGCATAGAGACGCCGAACCATCACCAATGAAGGGTGCCGTTCATGAAAGGCCGCTTCCTGGGAAGGCCGCTTCCCCTTGTAATTGCCCACCGGGGTTTTTCGGCCCTCTTTCCTGAAAACACACTCCCCGCTTTCGAGGCCGCCGTGGCCGAAGGCGCCGATATGATCGAGCTTGACGTCACCGCGTCCCGGGACGGTCATCCCGTGGTGATTCACGACGACACGCTGGAGCGCACCACCACGGGCATGGGGCGCGTGGGGGATTACACCCTCGCGGAACTGAAACGTCTCGATGCCGGAGGATGGATGGGGGAGGCGTTCGGCGGCACGTCGATACCCGTACTTCCCGAGGTCTTTGATGCCTTCGGCGGTAGGATCCTTATCAACGTGGAAATCAAGTCGGACGGCCTGTGTAAGGAAGAGAGCACACAGGAACTCATGCAGACGGTGATTGATCTTATAAGGAGGAAGAACCTTCTTTCTTCAGTGGTCATTTCGAGCGGCGACTATCAGGTGCTCAGGAAAGTTCGTATTCTTGACGGTGAGGTCATGCTTGCCGTGCTCGGCAACGGCCCGGAGGCAAATAGTGATGTGACGGCCCTGGTGAAGGCGGTGGGGGGTCTTTCCTATAACCCGGACCAGGCATGTCTCACCGGGGAGCTTGTTGATACGCTGCACCGCGCGGGCATTCTTGTCTTCCCCTGGTCGACGCTACCGGACAACACCGCCGCCACGATGGAGAGGATGCTGAAACTCGGCGCCGACGGATTCTTTGCGAATGACCCCGCGCTTTTCCGCGCCCGCGCCCTTCGTTGAGGAGCGCCTGGCACTGCTGCTCCTCGTTTCCAGATGCTACTGGGCAGGTGCTTGTGCCGGTGCGGGTGTCATTTCTTTACGTTCAGTGATGGTAAATTTTTCCTTTTCGAATTTCTGAACGATGACATCCAGCGATGTTTTTGCATCGTCGAGGGTGATGGTGACGGTCTTCTCTTTATCGTCGGTGGTAAAGTTCTTTATGCCTTCAGTGGTTTTCAGGATAAAACTTATCCTGGATTTTCCCGATCAGGTCCAGCACCCGTCGACCTTGAGCTGATAGGTGCGTTCCGCCGCAAAGGCGGCGCCCGCCGCGACGAACATCATGATACAGATAAGACTAAGTATCAATCGAACACTGTTTTTCTTCATTGCTGCTCCCTCGGAGTGAAATGTGTCCACCAGTGCTGAGGTAAAAAATACTTTGGACAACAATTCGTAATTTTATACAATGTAATGGAAATCGCGTGCGGAGTCAACAGGAGAGAAATTTGTGAAGGATGGATCGGGGAGGCCCGGCGTGCGTCCCCTCGATCATGCCGGAACCTGAATCGTACATAATTACCGGTGTTCCCATGGGTTATGCCAGCGACCTTACGGTGCTGCCGATACCGAAACTCATCAGGCGGCTCGCCGTCCCTGCCAGCATCGGCATGTTTTTCAACACCATGTTCAACGTGGTTGACACCTATTTTGCCGGTCTCATCTCGACCCAGGCCCTGGCGGCACTTTCCCTGTCGCTTCCGGTATTTTTCATCATCATCGCCACGGGTTCGGGAATCGCCACGGGAACCACGTCGCTCATTGCCAATGCCTTCGGTGCCCGGAACCGCGGTGAGGCGAAGCTCATGGCCACCCAGGGAATAACCTTCGGGGTGCTCTCGGCGGCAGTGGTCTGCGGTGCCGGTATTGCTGCATCCCCCCCGCTCTTCCGGCTGCTTGGCGCCACCGATGTGTATCTTGCCGATTGTCTGATATATATGAACGTCATATTCGGGGGAACCATCTTTTTTATCCTTGCCTACATGTGCAACGCGATTCTCACCGCCCAGGGTGACACCCGTTCGTTCATGAGTTTTCTTATCATCGGATCATTTCTCAACGTGATCCTCGATCCCTGGTTCATCTACGGAGGTTTCGGTGTGCCCGCCATGGGAATCGCCGGTGTCGCCGTTGCCACCGTACTCATTCAATTCATGGGCGCCTGTTTCCTCGGGTACCGTGTGTACCGGACGGGGATAATCGCAAGAGAGGATCTGCAGGATATGATCCCCCGGTGGAGGCCCATGAGGGAAATCGCGCGTCAGGGGTTTCCCGCCACCATGACCTTTCTCACTGTGGCGCTCGGGTTTTTCATAATCACCTTTTTTGTGAGTACCTTTGGAAAGGAGGCTGTCGCGGCCTACGGCATTTCCATCCGCATTGAGCAGATTGCCCTTCTTCCCACCATCGGGCTCAATGTGGCCACGCTCACCATTGTGGCGCAAAATAACGGGGCGCGCCTCTTTCACCGCGTGACAGAGGCACTTTCATGCGCGCTCAGATACGGCATTTTGCTCATGGCCGCGGGAACGATTCTCCTTTTTGCAGGCGCTCCCACACTCATCGGCTTCTTCACCGCTGATGAAACAGTTATTGCAATCGGCACCATGTACCTCAGGATTGCAGCTTTTGTGCTCTATGCCTATGTGATACTCTATGTCAACGTCGCCGCGCTCCAGGGCGTCAAGAAACCGCTCTTCGCCGTCTGGATCGGTCTTGCCCGGCAGATTGCGGCGCCGGCACTGGTATTTTATTCTTTTATCCATATTCTCAACTGGGGAATCGGCGGCATCTGGTGGGGGATTTTCATGATTAACTGGTGTGCCGCGGCGGTGACGTATGCATATACGCGGCGCACGCTGCGGGCGATTACGCGCGAGGGTGCGGGCGGGTGACGATGAGAGGAAAGCCGGGCGATTACATGAAACGGGTCGTGTTCCCCGCGGCGGTCGACATCCTCAAATTCGCCGTCGTCATCGGTGTCTTTATCTGGATGATGGCGGCGGGGACGGAACGTCTCGGGTATCACTGGCAGTGGTACCGGGTGCCGCGCTATTTCTTCACCGTCGAGGGCGGGCGGTTTATTGCAGGGCCTCTTCTCACGGGGCTTATGGTGACTTTTCAGATTACGGCGGTGAGCATGGTCGCCGCCTTTGCCGTGGGCCTCCTGACGGCTGTGTTCAGACTTTCCAGTTCCTTCACCGCCGCCGCGGTGGCGCGGGGATACCTGGAGCTTATCAGAAACACGCCCCTTCTCATTCAGATATTCCTGATCTATTTCGTCATTGCACCGGTGGTGGACATGGGGGCCTTTACCTCCGCAGTGATTGCGCTCAGTCTCTTCGAGGGCGCCTATCTCTCGGAGATATTCCGGTCGGGGATACTTTCCATCCACCGGGGGCAGTGGGAAGCCTCGTTGAGTCTCGGGATGAATACCTTCCAGACCTATCGGCGTGTCATTCTCCCCCAGGCGGTCCGGAGGATTCTTCCCCCGCTCGCAGGCCAGGCGGTTTCCCTCATCAAGGATTCGGCGCTTGTGAGCACCATCGCCATCTATGATCTCACCATGCAGGGCCAGGCGATTATCGCGGAGACCTTTCTCACCTTTGAAATCTGGTTCACCGTGGCGGTGATATACCTCATCATCACCATATCGCTCTCGTTCCTGGTGCATGTGATGGAAGAAAAGTTGAACGTGGAAGCATAGTTTATTGATGAAAGGAGGGGTAGCCATGAAAAGAAGAATCTTGTGCATCGCCTTCGCCCTCGTGGTTCTTGTCGCGGCGGGGGCATACGCGGCCAGGAATGTGCGCGAAGATATCATCAACGAGAGCACCATTGAGCAGGTGAGTCAGCGGGGGGTGCTCCGCGTGGGCATGTCCACCTTCGTGCCCTGGGCGATGAACGACAAGTTGGGGAATCTGATCGGTTTCGAGATTGATGTAGCGAGAAGGCTCGCCCAGGATATGGGCGTCAAGGTGGAGTTTATTCCCACCAAGTGGTCGGGGATCGTCCCGGCGCTTCTCACCGGCAAGTTCGATATCATTATCGGCGGCATGGGCATCCGTCCCGACCGGAACCTGAAGGTGAATTTCTCCCTACCCTACGACTACACGGGCATGTCGATTCTGGCGAGCAGGAAACTCGCCGCAAGTTTCACGACGATCGATGATTTCAATAAGCCCGGGGTATCAATCGCCGCGAGGATAGGCACTACCGCGGCCGCCGCGGCAAAGAAGTTCATGCCGAAGGCGAATCTCAAGCTCTTTGACGATGAATCCCAGGCGGTCCAGGAGGTGCTGAACGGAAGAGTCCACGCCGTTGTCGCCTCAGCACCGCTGCCTGCCTTTCAGGCGCTGAAGTATCCCGAGAAACTCTTCATCCCCGTGCCGGGAACCTTCACGAAGGAACCCATCGGCTTTGCCGTCCGAAAGGGCGACGTGGATACGCTCAATTATCTCGATAACTGGATTCGCGTTGTCGATGCGGAAGGGTGGCTTGCCGAGAGAAAGCACTATTGGTTTGAGACGAATGAATGGGAGGGCCAGGTGCAGTAATAGTGCGCGGGGTGATGCGGCGGGCGGAGAAGGCGCGTGCGGTGATCATCGAGGCAGGGAATGGTGACAAGGAAAAATCGCATTACCCTTATTGACGTGGTGGCGATATCCCTCATCGCGGGGATTGCGGCGTATCTCGCCTGGCGGACGGCGGTGGTGATTCACTACCGGTGGAACTGGTCGGTGATACCCCAGTATTTGTTCCGTTATGATGAGACCGCCGGAGGGTATGTTCCCGGCTTTCTCATGCAGGGATTCCTCATCACCATCAAGCTCAGCATCTGGTCAACGCTTCTTGCCATTCCGCTCGGCACGGTCATGGCACTCTGCAGTCTCAGCGGAAGACTCTTCTGGCGTCTTATCGCCCGCACCTATGTGGAGAGCATCCGGAACATTCCGCCCCTGGTGCTCGTCTTCATCTTCTACTTCTTCTTCAGCGATCAGATTATGACCGCCCTGGGCATTGAGAATTTTATCAGGTCGCGGCAGGAATCCACCAGGGATACGCTTTTCTTCCTCTTCGGCCCCCCGGCGCACTGCACCGCCTTCTTCTCGGCGGTCCTCACGATGGTGCTCTACGAGGGGGCGTACATGACGGAAATCATCCGGGCGGGTATCCAATCCATCGAGAAGGGACAGTGGGAGACATCGGCCTCGTCGGGACTCGGCCGGTGGCAGCAGATGCGATTTGTGATTCTCCCCCAGGCGACCCGGCGTGTGCTTCCCCCCATGGCGGGGCAGCTTATATCCACCATCAAGGATTCGGCAATTGTCTCGGTGGTCTCAATTCAGGAACTCACCTTCCAGGGCATGGAACTCATGTCGGCCACGTATCTCACCTTCGAGGTATGGATTACCATCACGGCGCTCTATTTCGCGCTCACCTTTCTCTGCTCGCTGGGTATGCGCAGGCTTGAGGTGGCCATGCACATCGAGGGAACGTCGTATCTTTCCGTGTAAAGGGATTGTGCAATCATGCATGTAAGGTGCGCGTATAAGGCAATCCCGCGACAGCTCTAACTCATCAGGACCTTCATGAGTTATATATGATTCCAGGACCGCCGTTGAAAAGGAGTATGTAGTATGAGCAATAATGCGAATGCAATGGTACTTGCATCTTTTACAGGAGATGTGCTCGCCCTTGGCGTCCACTGGATTTACGACCCCGCGCGCATTGCCCGCGAATTCGGGAGAGTCGATTCCTATCTGAAACCCCGGAGCGATTCCTACCACCCGACAAGGGAGAGCGGCGAATTCACCCACTACGGGGACCAGACAATGGTGCTGCTGGAGTCCCTCGCGGCGAAGGGTGGATTCGACCTTGACGATTTCGCCGGGCGGTGGCGCACCCTCTTTAAAAATTACTCGGGATACATAGATGGGGCGACGAAAGGAACACTGAAGAATTTCGAGGCAGGACGCGGACCTGAGGAATCCGGCTCTTCTTCAAATGACCTTGCCGGTGCCTCCCGCATCGCGCCGCTTGTTCTGTATCTGCGGAATGATCCAGAGGAACTGGCAAGAGCGGCCCGTGGCCAGACCGCGATGACCCATGCGGACTCTGATACGGTGCACGCGGCGGAATTTTTCGCCCGCGCGGCACGCCGGGTGCTCGAAGGAACACCCCCGGTTTCCGCGATGACCGATGAGGCACAAGGCCGCTTCGCCGGAACCAGGATTGAACACTGGGTTGCCGAGGGTGTGAAATCGAAGCCGCAGGAAACAGTTGCCGTTATAGGACAGTTCGGCCGCTCCTGCCACGCGCCGGAGGCGTTCCCCGCCGTCGTCCATCTCATTGCCCGCTATGAGCATAATCTTGAGGAAGCGCTCATCGAAAACGTCATGTCAGGCGGCGACTCCGCCGCCCGGGGCATGCTCGCCGGGATGATACTCGGCGCCCATCTCGGGAGGGAAGGGATTCCTGAGAGATGGGTTTCAGAGATGAAGAAAAGAAGGGAGATAGAAAAAGCTCTCGAGAAATACAGGCACGGTGACACCACATGATACGTGTGCTTGCAAGACCCCTGGAATGTGCTTATTAGAATCGCAGCGGGAGTGTCTGTGGAGTGCTCCTGGTTGTGGCGGGCACCCGTTCGGGGGATCTTTCCCGGGTGCGCGTTCTCGGCTTTGCAGTGAGGACGGTCTTTTTACCCCACACGGGGTGGCGTTGCGAGGCGAGATTGATGAGGTGGCTTCCCAACTGGCCGTAAGAGTAGCCGGCCTGCTCGGCGGCGCAGGCGAGGCTCGCATCGGCGCTGATATCGGCATTCGGATTGATATCGAGAACGTAGAATATGCCGCCTCTGAGACGTACATCGATTCTTCCGTAATCGCGGCATCCCACGGCGATGTACGCCGCCTTGCTCACGAACTCGAGTGCCTGGTACTCATCGTCGGTGAGGGGCGCGGGAAGCAGCGTCTGGATGCGCTCGTAGGCTTCGGAGCCCGGAATGAACTTCGCGTCCCAGGTGCAGAGCCTGTCCTGGACGTCTTTGAAGGAAGAAAAATCCATTTCCACGGGGGGCAGCATTTCGATGTGGCCGTTCCCCCAGATGGATACGTGGAATTCGCGGCCGTCGATGAAATCCTCGACAAGCGCGGGCTGGCGGTAGGTGTCGAGGATGTAGGTAATCCGCTTCCGGAGTTCTTCTGGGGACATAACGACGGCCTCCCGGGTGATTCCCTCGCTGCTGTGTTCGTTGACGGCCTTGACGATGGCCGGGAAATGGTTCCACCCGTCATCTTCGAGACTTTCGTAAAGCCGCCATGCGGGCGTGGGGATTCCCATCTGGTCGAGGATGTACTTGACGCGGAATTTATCGACGGCGAGAGAAAGTGCCGCGGAGCTTGCACCGGTGAAGGTGAAGTTGAGATGTTCGAGCGTCTGGGCCACGAGCCATTCGCTGTGCGTGACACCGGGAAAACTCTCGCACCAGTTGAGCACAATAGCTTCGCGGGGATCGTAATCCCTGAGTGTTCCTGCCATGTCGTCATTCACGATGGGAATCATCGTGGTGGGATGTCCCATCGCAGCCATGGCATCACCGAGCTGGTCGGTGGCAGAGGCGACTTCTTCCCTGTCCTCGTCGGGCCACCGGGGGTCGAGGTTGTATAAAAGTAAAACGAGTATGTCAGCGGGGTTGATTCTTGCCGGCACTCTAGGCCTCCTCGCCTTTTATCCAGTGCTGTTACCCTCTCCCACTCTCCCGATGGTGTTCACCTCCCTGTCTCGTACCGTGTCCGGCTCAGTCCGTTGTCGAACCCCGTACGCGCATACCTGAATCAAATTTCCGGAAGGCCGCATGGCGAAAAAAAGCCCCATTCTCATCCATGAAAATGGGGTCACCCGATAACCGAACCCTTATTTTTCCCGTGTATCTGTCGGACACGGGGATGCTCGCCTGTGCGATGTGTTGTCATTTGGCGTGACTATACATTCGCAGATATAATTGTCAAGAATTTTGTGCAGCTTTTTATAAATAATTTTCCGGAGAAATGTTCATGAAACATTGTCGTACGCGGGAATCCTTGTCCAGCAAGGTTTTGCGGTCAATACATCTTCAGGAAATAATTCGTCACTGCATTCTGAAGCGAGGTGAAGGGTGAGCGCATGATGAGTCCGCCGATGCGCGAGAGAAGGGCGGTCTTCGCATCGATCGGGAACACCGCGCGCATCACCGCCTCCCCCTGGCTGAATCCTTTCCCGGCACCGCCGGCGATTATCTTTTTGCTGGAACGCGCGAGCCTCGCGGACACGGACGGCCAGTCAACACCGATGAGGGTGCCCCCTCGCTTCACCGGCACACCGGCGATGAACACGCTGTCCACGTCGCCGGCTCCCGCGCTCATGACGACCGCACCGACGGGGTTGACGAGCGGCACCATGCCGGCACGATCCGCGCGAATCATGATGATGTCGGCCTGCCTGCCGGGAGTGAGGCTGCCCGTGATGCCGTCGAGACCGGCGGCACGGGCGCCGCCGCTGGTGGCGACTTCCAGGATGTCCCGTGCTTTCATCCGGATTGCCGTCGGCATCAGTCCCTTCCTGTTCATCTCCTCGTTTTCAAGGGCGCGCTGGACCTGGAGGTTGAGCCGCATCTGCGTGAACATGTCGGCGCTCTGGTTGGAGACGATGTCAATCCCGAGGCCGGCGCGGCCACCGGCGGCGAGCACGCGTGAGGTGACGGGAAACCCCATGCCCATCTGGAGTTCCGTCTCCGGCGTGCACACGAGACAGGCGCCGGAATCGGCGAGCAGCCGCAATTCATGATCGGTAAGACTCCATCCGTGAACGAAATGAAAATCCGGCCCGAGGAGCCCCGCACGATGGAGGCGCAGAACGTACCGGGTATGCGCGCTCATGGCGCCGAGACCGCAGTGGGCGCTGATGCGTCGTGCACCGATGGCGCGTGCAAGGGCGATTTCACGCCGGGAATACTCCATGGGGAAGAATTCCGCTTCGGTGAGCGCGATGCCGAGCATCACGCGGCCGTCATCGGATGAAAAGTAGCGCGTCCGGAGGCGCCGCACATCATCGAAGTGCCACGCGGGCGGAAGAAACCGGCCGAGCGACACCTTTTCATGGACAGCGGGATTTCCGAACATGCCGTAACAGAGGACGCCGCGGATGCCGGAGTCCGTGAATGCGCGGACCACTTCGTCGGCGTGGTCGGGGCTGTTCATGATGTGGGAGTGGTCGATGATGGTCGTGATGCCCGCGTTGATGGCGTCGAGGAAGCCGGCATAGCATCCGAGGTACGCGTCGTCGGGATCGAAGAACGAGCTGTAGATGCTCCGTATGCGTGAGGAGTAGTCGTAGAGACTCCAGTCGGCGGTCAGCGCCCGGAGCTGCGTCTGCCACATATGGCGGTGGCAGTCAATGAAACCCGGCATGACAATCGTGCCCCGTGCATCGATGACCTGTGCGTCGCCGGCGGTGATGTGTGGTGCGACCAGGGCGATGCGGTCTCCCTCGATGAGCACATCGGCATCCGCCATTTCACCGAGGGCAGGGTCCATGGTAAGCACATATCCACCCTGAAGAAGTTTCCTCCCTTCCGAAGCCATGAGATAACCTCCTGTGTGAAATGTCCGGCCGCGCGGATTCCCCCGGCGGGCTGGATTCGCGTCCGCGAGAATACATGGTTCGGGGTGTTTTGAAAAGGAATAAGAAAAACAGGACGAAGAGAAAACGCGCGCATTACGGGGATGGACGTGCATCACCATACTAAGGCAGTTGCTGATGTCTTCGGAAAGAGTAAGTGATGTGCCGGGTGATTAGATTTTTGACGCCGACGGAGTCGTCGCGTCCCGGTAATGCTGGTAATAGGTGTTTACCTGTTCGATGAATCGCTGTGTGGCGCCATAGGGGGGGACTCCCTGATAGGCGATTACTTTTTCGATGCCCGCGTTGTACGCCGCAAGGGCGAGTTCCACATCGCCATCACAGCGATCGAGGAGCTGCCTGAAGTATTTTACGCCCGCCTCGATGTTGTGCTCCGGGTCGAAGATATTTTCCACGCCGAGCGCTTCCGCTGTCCCGGGCATGAGCTGCATCAACCCCTGGGCGCCGTTCGCCGATATGGCCTGGGGGTCATAGCCCGATTCCGCCTTGATGATTGCCATGACAAGGGCAGGGTCCACCCCGTACTGGCGAGCGGCCTTTTCGATGATCGTCCGGTAGAGAAGTTTCGTATGCCGGCGGGGAGTTTGAGCGGTTGCCACCCAGGACTCCTTTGCGGGTTTCTTATGCTGCGCGGTATCCGAGATGTCGAGCCGATAAACTTCAGCCCGTGCAACGACTGCCGGGACATCGCCCTCGCTTTTATAGACAGAATAAGCATTCGGAAGCACTGCCAGCTCCAAACCCATGATAATCCAGAGGGATAAAGCTACGGCGTGTTTCCAGTCATATTTGGCCTGCATTTCCGCTCACTATGCTGGGGATTTCTTTGCTGGGTGGGCCTTTTAGGGGAATATTACTCCCCTGTCAAGCAAAAAATGGCCCTCCTGCTACTGTGTGTCGGTGGATTTTCCTGTATTTTCAGAGTCTTTGCCTGCCTCCTGGCAGGCATTTCTCATTCAGGTAGAAATGCCCATTCTGGGCAGTACGTAGAACTGGAGGATGAACCAGGCGGCAATGATACCGCTCACTGCGAGAAATGTCTTCATTAATATACTCCTGTCGATTCGGGGGTATACTATGATGCCACGGAAATGAAATCAAGCTTAAATACTGCTCGATAAAAGATCTCATTATTGCGGGAATCACTCAATTTTGTGGCCATTGCTCTTCCACCTTGCAATATCCGGCGGGATGCGTATGATGAAGATTGTTCTCGCCGCTCTTAAAAAACCTTACCGGGTATCGACACATAATACTGCTTGACAGCATGAGGGTGTCATTATAGTAAAGCCTTAAGTTAAGCTTTAAGCTTCTATGGCTTCGTGAACAATCAGTTTTTCGGCCCGTATGGAATCAGGCAGGTGAGGGAATGGAAGGTTGCGGAGTGGAGGGAGTCAGCGCACACAGGGAACGGTCACCGAAAATCTGAAAAGGACGAAAGGAGCGTGTATATGTCGGAAATTCAACCAAAGGGCGAACATATCCGTCAGGCGATAAAATGGCTGTCGGCGAGACTGGAGGACAATGACGGAACCCCGATGGGCAAACTCATCGAACAGGCGGGCCGGGAGTTTGATCTTTCTCCTCTGGACCAGGAATTTCTCATTTCATTTTACAAAAAGGCAAGAGAAAAGAAATAATATGGCAGGTTATGGCCTTTGGCGGCCGTGAAGCGAAGGAGTCTCGTCCGGGGAGAGAGGAGGCGGGGCCTGTTCATGGTTCGGGCCGCGGCATTTCATCGTTCCGGAGGCATCCTTTTCCGTTCTTTCCGAAACCGGTTGCATCGTTTCTTTCGAAGGGGGTGCTATGGGCGGTAATCACAATCGTTTTCTTGAAATTGATCTCAGTGCACGGTCAACGGCTGTCACGAGTATTGACCCAGCCTTATTCTCTGCTTTCATAGGCGGGAGTACCCTCGCCGCACGGCTCTTCCTTGACACGCTGGATGTCAAGAGGGACCCGCTCTCACCGGACAGTTCCCTTTTCATCATGACGGGTCCTCTCACGGGCACCAGTTTCCCCGGAAGCTCACGGTTCGTCATGTGCGCCCGGTCGCCGCTCACCGGAATCTGGGGCGAATCGGCATCGGGCGGAACATTCGGCGCCGAACTGAAGCGGGCAGGATTTGACGGCGTCATCATCAGGGGGAAATCAACGCATCCCTGCGTGATCACCGTTGAGGATCAGAATGCAGCCATCGTCGATGCCGGTGACCTCTGGGGGAAGGATACGTACGAAACCATAGATATCCTGAGAAAGCGGGGCGGTGAAGAACGGCCGGCACGGGTGCTCGCCATCGGTCCCGCCGGGGAGCACCTGGTCAAGTTCGCCAACGTCTGCAACGACAAGGCCCATTATATCGGACGCACCGGCATGGGAGCGGTGCTGGGCAGCAAACGTATCAAGGCCATCACCTGCAGGGGAACGGGGACAGTCCCGGTTGCTTCGGAAGAAAATTTCCGCAATGTCCGGAAGGCCGCTCTCGAGGAGATAAAGAATTCGCTCATGTCCCGGACCTTCCATGAGCTCGGTACGGCGGCCGCCATGGAGCTTGGCATGACCACCGGCGACGTGCCCATCAAGAACTGGTCCGTCGGCGTGGATTATGCCATGGGTCTTGCCCTGGGCGGTACAGCGGTGGCCGAGAAAATGCTCAAAAAGAGGGTCGCCTGCTATGCCTGCCCGATTGCCTGCAAGCCCGTCGTGGTGGTTGACGATCCGAAGTACGGCATTGCCGAAGGCCCGGGGCCGGAGTATGAAACGCTGGGCAGTTTCGGCACCATGATCATGAACGACAACATCTACGCCGTTGCGCGGGTGAACGACCTGTGCAACCGCCTCGGTGTTGAGACGATTACGGGAGGCGCCACCATCGCCTTTATCATGGAAATGTACGAAAAGGGGCTCCTCACCAGGGATGATCTCGACGGACTCGATATGACCTGGGGCAACATCGATGCCGCCATCGTGCTGGTGAAAAAAATCGCCTACCGCGAGGGGTTCGGGGACCGCGCCGCCGAGGGAAGCAGGGCGCTTGCCCGGAGCATCGGCGGGGAGGCGCTCGACTGCGTGGTGGAGGTCAAAGGGCTGGAGCCCCCCATGCATGATCCCCGCGGATTTCACGGTATGGGGCTCGCCTATATGAATTCCAACCGCGGGGCCTGCCATCTCCAGCACTCCGACCAGGCCATTGAAATGGGCATGGTTTCATGGAATGAAGTGGGGCTGAAGGATGACTACCCGGGACCGGTGAGTGAAGGGAAGGCCGAGATGGTGTATATCGGCGAGAATATCGGGCAGATGGCGAATTCCGTCTGCGTCTGCCATTTCGTCCACTGGTGCATGGGGCTCACCAATCTTCTTGACGGCCTGAACGCCGTCACCGGCTACGGCTTCTCCCTCGACGATTTCATGGAGGCCGGTAAGCGCTCCTGGGTTCTCAAGAGGGCCATCAACAACCTTTTCGGCGTCACCGCGAAGGACGACCGCCTGCCCAAACGGATTCTCACCCCGCTCGCCGAGGGGGCTGCCGAGGGCATCATCCCTGATATGAAACTGATGAAGCGCGAGTATTACAGGATTCGAGGCCTCAATGACGAGGGATTCCCAAAACCGGAACTTCTCGACTCTCTGGGGCTTGGATTTATCAAGGAACGACTCTACGGATAAGGAGGGTGATTCATGGCGAAGCTGAAGGTGTTTTCGGACGAGTGGTGCAACGCATGGGCGGACAAAATCAGGGAAAGCAAGGAATTTCCAATTCACAACAAGGGATGGGAGGGAGACATCGGTTGCTGTATCTCCAAGGACCCCAAGGCCAATCTTCCCGAGGACAAGTACCTCTATGTCAATTTTTTTGACGGGAAAGTGCTCGACGTGAGAATGGCCGACAAGGAAACGGCGGAAAATACCAAGTTCGTCATTTCCGGCGAATACATCCGGTGGAAACAGGTGGCCAGGGGTGAACTGGACGCGGTGAAGGCGATGATGCAGGGGAAACTGAAGCTGAAGGGGAACCTTCCCTACGTGGTGAAATACGTGAAAGGTGTTCAGGAAACCATCAAATGCCTCGTCGCACTCGACAGTGAATTCCCCGATGATTAGGAGGTGCGGCGGTGAGCTACAGCCCTGATTTGAGTTTCATATACTTTGCCCCCACCAAGGTCGTCTATGGTGTGGGATCCGTGAGTGAGCTCCCCATGGAGGTGTCGAACCTGGGGAAAAGAGTGGTCCTTGTCACCGACCGCGGCATCTGCGACGCAGGACTGGTGGATGAGGTGAGGGATATCCTCGGGGATTCGCTGGCGGGTATATTTGCCGATGTCCCTCAGGATACCGGTATGGAGGTATGCGACCGGGGGGCGGAATACGCCGGCTCGGTGGGGGCAGATGTGCTGGTAAGTCTTGGAGGCGGGAGCGTGATTGATACGGCGAAAGGCATGTCGATCATCATGACCGAAGGCGGCTCGCTCTCGGACTTCCAGGGTATGCAGATGCTCACCCGGCCCCAGACGCCCCACATCGTCATTCCCACCACGGCGGGGACGGGCTCCGAGGTCACCTCGGCGGCGGTGGTGCTCAACCGGGAGCAGGGGCAGAAAATCATTATCTACGAATACCACATCACGCCCCGGGTGGCGATCCTCGATCGCGGTCAGATGCAGGTCGCGGCGCTGCTCGCAGGCTGGGCGTTTTCCAACGCGCTCCTAGGCCTGGTACATGCCATGGCGCATTCGATCGGCGCCGTGAGAGGCATTCCCCACGGTCTCGCGAACGGGCTCTTTCTCCCCCATGTCATGCGGTTCAACCTCGAGGAGGTTCCCGGGCTCACGGCGGATATCGCCGAGGCCTTGGGTGTGAACATCCACGGCATGGCGCCCCTGGAGGCGGGGAAGGCGGGTATCGCGGCGATAGAGGCACTGCAGGATCGCATCAGGCTTCCCCGGAGGCTGAGGGACATTGGGGTACAGGAAGAGGACCTCAAAAAAGCGGCGGAGCTTGCCATGAGCGACGGATCCGTCGTCTACAATCCGCGCATGGTGCTTTCATCGGATGAAGTCCTTGAAGTCTACAGAAAGGCGTACTGAGCGATGGGAAACGCGGTGGATATAAGGATAGCCGCGGGTGCCGAGGAAATCGGGCTCGCGATGATGCTGAAGGACCTGCTCGCCCAGAACATGGAGCAGCGGCCCGAGAAGATTCCCGATTTTCAGAAGCTTTCCATTGATGTGGGGCTTATTATTTCCGATGCGGAGGTTGAAATCACGCTTTCCTTTTCCGGCGGCAGACTGATAATCTATCCCGGATTGAAAAAAGGCGCCGGCCTTGTCATCACCGCCGGCTCCGATACCATCATGGCGCTCTCCAACCTGAAGATAAAGGGAGGAATGCCCTACTATTTTGACAAAACCGGCCGCGAGGTCGCACTCGCCATGGTGACGGGGAGGCTCAAGGTGAAGGGGATGCTGTTTCACTTTCCCAGCCTCATCCGAATCTCCCGCGTCATGTCGGTTCAATAAATCCCCGGAAAGGCGCGGCCGCCGGCGAATGGTTCTGCGCTCTCTATGCGCGGTTCCGTGACGCGGCGGCCTTTCCGTCACGGCAATCCGCCGGATCTCCCGGCACCACATATACCATAATTTAAAAAACGGTCAGTATCGTGACGGTACAGATGCAATTCTGCTTCGTGCATCATCTCATGGAAGGTGGTCCCCCGCGGTAGGTTGTGGCAGGTGCGATTTTTCTTGACCGCAAAGGGGATACGGTCAAATATGGCAATAAGAAAATCGTGAGCATGAAGAGGAGGACCGCCATGTTCAAGAAGATTCTCTACCCCACCGATTTCTCCGATGTGGCAAAGAAGGCCTTTGAATCCATCAAGGCGCTCAGGTCATCAGGCGTCAGGGAGGTCGTCATCCTCCACGTCATCGACAGCAGGTTTTTCGAGGCCGTTTCCTGGCACCCCACAAAGGATTTTGCACAGATGGAACGGGAAATCATCGAAGAGATTTCCGGCGAAGTGGAATCGATGAGAAAGGAACTGGAGGATCTTGGCATCAAGGTCAAGGTCCGGATCGAAACGGGCATCCCCTTTCTCAAGATCCTGAACGTGGAAGAAGAGGAAAAGATATCGGCTATTGTCATCGGCTCCCACGGAGTGAGCAATATAGAAGAAATGCTCATGGGTTCCGTCTCGGAAAAGGTGATCCGCAAAGCGAAGAAGCCGGTGCTGGTCGTCAAGAGATAAAAGTTATCCGCCGCAAGGAGATGACGTTATGATTTACAATGAAGAATTTGAGACATTGCCCTCCGAGGCGCTCGAGGCGCTGCAGCTCAAGCGGTTGAAGCAGGTCGTGGAGCGCGTGTACCACACCGTGGGATTTTACCGCCGGACCTACGAGAATGCCGGGGTCGTGCCCGAGGATATCAATTCCCTCGACGATTTAAGAACTCTTCCCTTTACCACGAAGGATGACCTGAAGGACAACTATCCCTTCGGGCTGTTTGCCGTTCCCATGAGCAACATCGTCCGCCTTCACGCCTCCTCGGGAACCACCGGCAAGCCCACGGTGGTCGGGTATACGAAGCGTGATATCGATACCTGGTCGGTCCTCATGGCGCGTTCCTTTGCGGCGGCGGGGCTCACGAAAAACGACATTGTGCACAATGCCTACGGCTATGGTCTTTTCACCGGAGGTCTCGGGGCACACTATGGCGCCGAGCGTCTCGGCGCGAGCGTCATCCCCATGTCGGGGGGAAGCACGAAGAAACAGCTCATGATTCTCCAGGACTTCGGCCCGACGGCAATCTGCTGCACGCCGTCGTACCTCCTGCACCTCGCCGAGCAGGGAAGAGTCATGGGCATTGACGTCAAATCGCTGAATCTGCGCGTGGGCATCCTCGGTGCCGAGCCCTGGAGCGAGCGCATGCGGGACGAAATTGAAAAACGCTGGGATATCAAGGCGCTCAATATCTACGGTCTTTCAGAAATCATCGGGCCCGGGGTCGCCATGGAATGCCTGGAGGGGAGATCCGGCATGCATGTCTTCGAAGACCACTTCATCGTGGAGACCATCGATCCCGTCACGGGCGCTCCCGTTCCCCCCGGCGAGGAAGGCGAACTGGTGTTCACCACGCTCACCAAGGAGGCCTGCCCCCTCGTCCGCTACCGTACGAGGGATATGTCACGTCTCATAAAGGAACCCTGCCGTTGCGGAAGGACGCTTACCCGCATCGCGCGCCTCACCGGGCGGAGCGACGATATGATTATTGTACGAGGCGTGAACGTCTTTCCCTCCCAGATTGAAAGCGTGCTCCTCGGCATCGAGGGACTCCGGCCTCACTACCAGCTCATCGTGGACCGTCGCAAGGAACTGGACACCCTGGAGATACAGGTCGAGGTGGGCGAGGAGATATTCTCCGACGAGGTCAAGGTGCTCCAGGGTCTTGAGCGGCGCATCGCCAGGGATGTGAAGGATTACCTGGGGGTCACGGCGGCGGTGAAGCTCGTGGGACCGGGGAGTCTTGAGCGCTTCGAAGGCAAAGCGAAGCGCGTCATCGATAAACGCCGCATATGAGCGTGCATAAGGAGGGGATGCTATGAAGGTTGATCAGATATCCATATTCCTGGAAAACAAGCCCGGCAAGATCGAGCACGTAACACGGGTGCTCAGGGATGCGGGAATCAATATCAGGGCGCTCTCGCTCGCCGATACGTCCGATTTCGGCATACTGAGACTCATCGTGAACGATACGGTCCGCGCGGAGAAGGCCCTCCATGAGGCAGGATTTACCGTGCGGCGCACCGCCGTGGTCGCCGTGGAAGTTCCCGACCGACCGGGAGGGCTTCACAGCATCCTCGAGGCCCTCCTGGAGAGAGAAATCAATGTGGAGTACACCTACGCCTTTGTGGAGCGGAGCGGTGAAAACGCCATCATCATATTCCGTTTTGACCAGACCGACGAGGCGATTGAGGTGCTCCTGAAGAAGGGATTCAACGTGCTGCCCGGGGACAAGCTGTATCGCCTGTAGGAGTGCCGCCCGGAGGCATTACGTTCATAACGGAGACGCCCCGCCTGATGAGAAGGATCTTGCCCCCCTGAATCACGATTGCTCCGACTCCCACGCGGGGGTGATCGGGATACACATGTCCTGCCATGATCTTGTTCCTTTCGGGATTATTATTGACGCGTTTCAGGAATGGCCGGCAGGTTCCATGGTAAATCCGAAGGCGCGCGTGGTGAAGCATGAGGGAGTTCCGTTATATGCGCGCTCGATGAAACGTGCCGAGCCTTTCGTGTCGATCAATATACACGTGGAGGACCTGGTGCCGTAATGCGGGCTCACGACGAAAAGGGGAGAAAGAATACGCTCCCACTCGATTCCCACGCCCGTATCCGGCAGCAGCGAATCATCAGGCCGCGATGTGTCGGCGAGCACCTCGAAGATGTCATCCGGCGAAGGATCGTCGCTTTCTTTCATAAGTGTCCCCAAGCGCGTGCGGACACGCAGAACCTTCGGCCACGGTGTATTCAGAAGGTGATTGCTGATACCGTGGAAGCCCTCGGGAAGCCTGACCGCCTCGTCCCCCACGTTTGAGTAATACCAGAGTCCCTCGTAATCGCCGAGCACGATATTGAATCCATTGAAACGCTCTGCCTCCCGGCGGAGGTGTTCGATGAATCGCGGTGCGCTTTCATCCCCGCACAGGAACTCACTCACCAGTCTGCCCCGCGAGGGGGCCTCTTCTTTTAACGTGCGGGGGTTACGGAAGTTGGTGACCGCCGCGATCCTGCCCTTTTTTGTGATGCCGAGCCACGTTCCCCCCTCCTTCAGGTCGCGGCCCGCGAGCATTTCCGGCCGCTCGTCCCAGAATCCCGCGGGCGACGTGGGGCGCTCGTAGAATTCATCGCGGTTCGCCGCGATGATGAGAGGGTAGCGGTCGTGGGAATGGAGCGCAATGAAAAGTATGCACATGCGTCTGTGACGGGGCCGATGCCCCTCTCTCCTCCGTGGTTCAGGGCCGGCGCCGGGGAAGGGCTGTCGTTACCTTCGTGACGATGGCATGCATGGTTTCCCCGGCACTCTCATGCATGCGTATGTCGGCGCGGCGGTCGTAGGGGGTGTCCCCTTTATTGATGATGACGAGGGATGCACCGGCCTCCTGTGCATAGGCGGGAATGAATGCCGCCGGCTGCACCACCAGGGAAGAGCCCACCACGATCATGAGCTCGCACGCCCGGGCACGCCGCACCGCCTCGTCGATGGTGTCGGCGGGCAGCGCCTCGCCGAAAAATACCACGTCCGGCTTCAGCATGCCGCGGCACTCACGGCAGGCGGGTTCTTCGGTGCCTCCGTGGAGTAATGCCTTGATTTCCTCCATGGGATACTGCCCGCCGCAGTTGAGACAGCGCACCCAGCGCATGTTCCCGTGAAGTTCGAATACATTGTGCCGCGTATTTCCCGCCCGCTGGTGGAGGTCGTCGATGTTCTGCGTGATAACACAGTCGAGCATGCCGAGGCGCTCCATTTCGGCAATCGCCCTGTGCGCGTCGTTGGGTATGACGTCCTGAAACAGTCCTTCCTCGACGAGAATCCTCCATTGCTTTTTTCTGGTGTCGCGGCTGGCGATGAACTTGTGGATGGTGAAGTCGTCGGGATCGAACCGGGACCAGATGCCCCCGGGGCTTCTGAAATCAGGGATGCCCGATTCAGTGCTTACCCCCGCCCCGGTAAAGACAACGGTCTTGCTCGATTGCACGATAAGATCGGCAACGGCATTCACTTTTGATTCGAGATCATGCGGCATGGGTGTTTCCCCGCGAGAGAGTGGTTTCTTATATCACAATCGCCTCCGGCGGGCATGCACTTTTCCCCGGATGAGGTGTCCCGGCGGTTCCCTATTCACATTCATGAGGCGTTCTTGCAAAACCCCCTGAATGCAGTTAGAGTGATCCGCATCTTCATGGGGGTGTCACCGTGGAGGGATTCAATAAAGGGCGTCTTGTTCTCGTGGTGGTGGTGCTCGGCGTGTCGCATGTGCTCACGCAGATTACCGTGATGCGGGAATTCGTCAACGTCTATGCAGGGAATGAAATCGTCTTCGGGGTCTTTCTGGCGCTCTGGCTCCTCATTACCGGGCTTGGTGCGCGGCTCGGTACGTTCGTTGCACGACCGGAGAGCCGGCGGGTCGTGCTTCGCGCCGGTCTCATCGCCGCCGCCGTGCTGCCGCTTCTCCATATCATGGTCATCCGGTGGTCCAGGGATATACTCTTCATACGGGGTGAGCTTCCCGGTGTGACGTCCCTTGTGGTATGGGGTGCGGCGGTCCTTCTTCCCTACTGCACGATTACCGGAATGCTCCTGACGGTTGCCTGTGCCATGAACCCCTCGCGGGAGGAAGCACGGGATTCCGTCGGCCGCGTGTACCTCTTCGATACCCTGGGAGATGTTCTGGGGGGTCTTCTCTTTACGTGTGTGCTGGTTTCGTCATTCAGCAATTACGATCTGCTGTATCTGCCGGCGTTTCTCTGCCTGGGACTCTTCTTTCTTGCGGGGAGCGGGAAAAGGAGCCGTGCGGCGACTGCAGTCGGTGTGCTTGTGTCGGTGGCGGTCGCGGCCTTTATGGCATTCGTTCCCCTCGATACGATATCGCTCAGATGGCTCTATCCCTTTCAGACAATCATCGACTATGCCGAAACACCCTACGGCCGGCTCGTGGTGACGCGTGACCGTGATGAGGTGACGTTTTTTGAAAACGGCGAGCTTCTCTTTTCCACGCCCGATGTATTGGCCGGCGAGGAACTGGTGCACTTTGCCCTTCCCCAGCGTGACGTGGTCCGGTCGGTCCTTCTCGTGTCGGGAGGTGTCGCCGGCACCATGGGAGAAATACTGAAGTACGGGGTGACACGCCTGGATTACGTGGAGCTCGATCCGGCGATCATCGAGCTTGCCCGGCGGCATCTCGAGGTGAGCTTTCCTCCCGCCGTCCGCATCTTTCTCGATGACGGGCGCGCCTTTATCCGGCGGGCGCATTCATCCTATGACGCGGTCATTCTGGATCTGCCCGATCCTGTGTCGCTCCAGCTCAACAGGTTCTATACCGTGGAACTCTTCAGGGAAATAAAAGCGATTCTCAATCCCGGCGGGGTCGTGTGCTTCGGCATCGGCGGCGCCGAGAACTATATCAGCCTTGATGAGGCATACCTTTTTTCCACACTTGAAAAGACGCTGCGGGATGTCTTTCCCTCGGTGCTCATGATACCCGGTGAGCATGTGATATTTGTCGCCTCGGAGGGGACGCTCACCCCTGATGTGGCGCCGCTCATCGCGGCGAAGGGAATCGAGACCGTGTATGTGAATCCGCACTACCTTCGCGGCCGGGTCACCGGCGAACGGGTCGCCCATCTGCGGGGGAGTCTCATGGATGACGTGCCGCTGAACAGTGATTTTCATCCAGTCGCGTACCGGTATGCGATGAAGGTATGGCTCGGCATGTTCCGGGAGCGGTACATGATACCCGTGCTCATTGCCCTGGCGTTCACCTGCATCTACTTTCTGCGGCTGGGGATGGTGGAAAAAACAATTTTCACCACGGGGATTGTCGCCTCCTCCATGGAATTAATCATGCTTCTTTCCTACCAGATCCTGCACGGAAGCGTGTATACGGGTATCGGTTTTATTCTGGCATCGTTCATGGCAGGGCTTGCCGCGGGAAGCGCGGCGGTGATGAGGCTCCGGGATGTTCATCTTTCTACCCTCATGAAGGTGGAAGGCGCGATCATCATCTTCATCCTTGCCTCTGCGGGCGCACTGTTCTCCTCGCGCGAGTTTCTCTCGCCTTCCGTGATCGCCCTCATGACGGGACTCATCGCGGCCCTTACCGGGGCCGAATTCCCCCTCGCGGCGACACTCGCCCGCGGGGAGGCGGCACGGACTGCGGGCTCCCTCTATGCAGCAGACTTCATCGGCGGAGGTGTCGGGGCATTCGTCACCGGCCTTGTGCTCATCCCCGCCATCGGCGTTGCCTTTACCTGCTTTATGCTGGCCGCCCTCAAGGTGTTGATTCTCGGAGGGCTCGCTGTTACAATAAGAATGCACGTCACATGATGATGACAGAGTGAGAGCCGATGTACCGATTGCCGTCATACATGACGAGGCGGGAATTCGTAGCCGGCGGGGTCGCCTGCGGGCTTGCACTCACGCCGGGGTGCGCGTTTGCGAAGAGAATCTTTTCAGGCCTGAAAAACGAGAAAACTATCACCCTCGATGATGCGCCGGACACACTCTGGAAGTGGTCGAAGGAAGTGTATTTCCGGCAGGAACTTCCGAACGGCCGTGTCCGCTGCATGACATGCCCCAATATGTGTCTTCTGCCGCCGGGTGCGCGGAGCCGATGCAGGTCCCATGTCAATATGGGGGGAAAACTCTACACCCTTGTCTACGGCAATCCCTGCGCGGTACATGTGGATCCCATCGAGAAAAAGCCGCTGTATCATTTTCTCCCCTCGTCGCAATCTTTCTCCATCGCCGCCACGGGGTGCAGCTTCAACTGCCTGAACTGCCAGAACTGGGAGATATCCCAGGCGCGGCCGGAGGAGGTGAAATTCGACGAGATGTTTCCGCCGGCGGTGGTGGATAATGCCGTGCGGGCGGGATGCGCCTCCATTGCCTATACCTATTCGGAACCCACCACGTTTTTTGAATACATGATCGATACATCGCGAATCGCCCGGGAACGGAAAGTGCGGAATGTGTGGGTGACCAACGGCTACATAACCGAAGCCGCGCTTATCGAGTACTGCAAAACCCTGGATGCCGCCAATGTCGACGTGAAGGGATTTTCCGAGGAGTCCTACGCCGCACTCAATGCGGGCAGGCTTGCGCCGGTGCTTGCGGCTCTCAGGATTCTCTCGGAACGGAATGTCTGGTTTGAAATGACGGCGCTCATCGTCCCCACCTACTCCGACGACATGGATGCGGTGAAACGCATGTGCGGCTGGATCGTGAAGAATATCGGAAGTGACCGCCCCCTTCATTTTTCCCGGTTCTCGCCTAAATACCGGCTCACCCATCTGCCGATGACTTCCATTTCCTTTCTGGAAGAAGCCCGGAAGGCGGCGATGGCGGAAGGGCTCAACTACGTCTATGTGGGCAACGTGCCCCCCTCCGACTCAAGCCATACCTACTGTCCGTCGTGCAGGAAGCGGGTTGTCTCACGGATGGGATACGGGACTGAAGACATCCATATGAAAGGAAGCGCCTGCGCCTTCTGCGGGCATGCGATTGCTGGCGTGTGGGGGTAGGCACTATTTGAACTTGTACTTCTTCAGCTTATAGCGCAGCGTGCGTTCCGTAATGCCAAGAATCTCGGCGGCCCTTGTCTGATTATGCCCCGCCTCATCCAGCGCCCGCTGGATCATGCGCCGCTCCAGCCCTTCGATGGACCCCTTCATGCCCGCCACTTCGTGCGTTCCCTCCCGTACCCGTGAGGCGGGCACTTCCTTGAAGGGAAGGTCCTTCATGGTGATGATGGTGTCGCGCGCGATGACCGCAGCTCGTTCGATGATGTTTTCAAGCTCCCGCACATTGCCGGGGTAATCGTACTTGAGGAGGAGATCCATGGCCTCAGAGCTGATCCCCTTGATCTCTTTCTCATTTTCCGAGGAGAAGCGCTCGATGAAGTGGTTGATGAGAAGGGTAATATCCTCTTTCCGTTCCCTGAGGGGCGGGACGTTCATTACCACCACGTTCAGCCGGTAGAAGAGGTCGTCCCTGAAGGAGCCTTCTTTTACCCGTTCTTCAAGGTTACGGTTGGTGGCGCTTATGATTCGTACATCGGCGCGTATGGTCTGGTTGCCTCCAAGGCGCTGAAATTCCCGCTCCTGGAGAAACCGCAGGAGCTTCACCTGAACGGGCGGTGACAGCTCTCCGATTTCATCGAGGAAGAGGGTTCCCCCGTCGGCTTCCTCGAAGCGCCCGATCCGCCGCGACGAGGCGCCGGTGAAGGCCCCCCGTTCGTGACCGAAGAGCTCGCTTTCCAGAAGGGTTTCCGGCAGGGCGCCGCAGTTGACGACGATCATGGGCCTGCCGGCGCGGGGACTCATGGTATGTATAAGGCGTGCAAAAAGTTCCTTGCCGGTGCCGCTCTCCCCCTGAATCAGGATGGTGGCACGGCTCGCCGCGACGCGTCCCGCCATGTTGACCAGTTCCTGCATGAGGGGATTCTGATAGATGATTCTGTCCGTCGAAATTCCCTTCTTCCACAGCTTCTGACGGAGGAGTTCGTTTTCCTTCACCAGGATCCTTTTTTCCGAAATCCTGTTGATGAGGAGCAGGAGTTCATCGAGGTCAACGGGTTTCGTGATATAGTCCACGGCCCCGATTTTCATCGCCTCGACGGCGGTCTCGATGGTGCCGTGGGCTGTCATCATGACGACATCGATCTCAGGGTTGATGTTCTTTGCCTGCCGGAGGAGTTCAATGCCGTCCATGCCGGGCATTTTGTAGTCCACAAGGAGCAGGTCAAAATATCCTTCGAGCACCTGCCGGATGGCGCTGTCGCCGTTTTCCGCTTCACTGATTATATGCCCCTCCTGGACGAGAAAATCCCGCAGCATTTCCCGTTGCGACTGGCCGTCCTCGACGATGAGAATGTTCATTTTGTTCACGGTGCGATGCCCCCTCCGGTCACCCTTTCTCCACGGGAAGCAGGATTTCCACGGTCGTTCCCCTGTTCACTCTGCTGGTCACGCGGATCTCTCCCCGGTGGCCCTTGATGATTTCATGCGCGAGCGGGAGCCCCAGTCCGAGTCCTTTTTCCTTGGTGGTGAACTCCGGATTGAAAATGCGATCCAGTTCGTCTTTGGTGAGACCCGAACCTGTGTCGGTGATTTTGATGCTCACGCGGTCCCTGCCGTTGGGTTCGACGATGACCGAGATGACTCCCTGTCCGTCGATGGATTCCATGGCGTTCTTGAAAATGTTGAAGAGCGCCTGCTGCATCTTGTCGAGATCCATTGAGACCATGGTATTGTCATCGTTCCACGTGGTTCTGATTTCTATTCCCTTCGACCGCGTTTCATCTTCCATGAGATTGATCACCTTCTGCATGACGAAGGCGACGGAATGCTCGCTCAGTTCGAGACGCCTGCTTTTGAAAAAGGTGAGAAACTCTTCGATGATTCCGTTCAGGCGGCGGATCTCGTCGCGGATGATGCCCGTGATGTGGTAGAACTTCCTGCGCCGGTCCTCATCGTCGGGCATGTATTCGCGCTGGATGCGCTGGCTTGCCATGCTGATGGCGTTGAGGGGATTGCGGATTTCATGGGCCACGCCGGCAGCGAACTGTCCCAGGGCGGAAAGCCTCTCCGCCTGCTGAAGCCGCCGTTCCATCGTTTCGATACGCTCGATATTTTTTTTCTGGTTGCGGTACAGCGCCCACATGGAGAGGATCCCGATCACCATGATGAATATCATCGAGACAATCATGCGGTTTCTGTTTTCTTTGAGGATGATATCGCTTTTTTCCCGGTCGAGACCGAGGCGTGCGAATCCCACCACATCTTCGTCGAGGCGGACCGGCACGATGATTTCAAGAATCCTCCGGCCTTTGAGGATCACGGTGCGGCTTGTCTTGGGCAGCTTTTTCGTGAGCACCTCCCCGGCCAGATCATCTACCGCCTTGAACTCACCGGGTACGTCGCCGGTTTTACCGAATATTTTGCCGTCATTGTCCATGACCAGGAGGTAGGTAAGCCCCTGTCCCCATCCCACTTCTTCAAGCGCCTTTTCCACTGCAATTCTAATGTTCCAGTAGCGCCGTCCTTTCTCGTCGAGGGCGATGACGATTGTACCGCTCCCGTCTATGCGCCGGAGTGCGATGTGTCCCACCTTGTTCAGTTCGAAGAACCGGTTGACGAAATCGACGGTAATGTCTTCCGGTCTTGCGATTCCGGCCCGGGCTTCAGGCGGCATTTCACTGAGGAAATCAGTATTCTGGAATGTCAGCGCTCCTTCCTTATTGAAGAACGCAACGAGCCAGAGGTTTTCACGGGCGGCTATTGCCTTCAGGTCTTCCTGGCTCAAATGGTCCGCTTTCCATTTTTTATCGATTTCACGACCCAGGTCAACGAGGCTTTTTATGAGGGTTTCCTGCGGCAGAAACGCTTTTTTTCTTACCGGTTCAAAAATGGCGTCCCTTGAGCCTCCGGGGTTGGAAGTCCGGCGAAGGTAGGTCAGGTTCTCCTGAGCCACATTTTCTATGGTGGTAATGATGTCGAGTCCCCGGTTTTCCATGAAATTGACAAGCGTCCTGTCAAGGCGGGCAAGGTCCATGATACCCATGATGAGAATCAGCGAAACGAATATCACCATGACCAGCGCCACTGTGAGGGGCTGGAGAAAAGTCTTCATGAGTTTCGGGTGCGCGTCGCCGGTTACATTCATATGTTCGCGGCTCATGGTATTAACCGTTATTCCTTTATATATACCCGCCGGTACGCCATATCTTCGCGCGGATTCGTCAAAGGCGGTGTTTTTGACCGGCTATCCTTATATATAGTGTACGCTGGCTGTCATTCATGAGTATAATACCATACCACAATGGTGCATAATTACAATAGATTGAAAAATCAGCGAAAATTCCTGAAAGAGAAGGATTACTCGACAATTTTGTCGAATTGCCGGCAAAGGAGGAATATCCTGAACTTCATATAATTTCAATATATTACATATGAAGGGGCTCTGAAATGGCGACAATTTTTTCCTTGTGCTTTTGTTGTGTAATGAAGTTGTTATGTGGAATAAATCCTTCAATATTGGTCATTTGCAACTGATCCGGCATTCTGGCATGTAAAGTGCTTAATTATCGGCATAGCCAGAATCTTCCTCCTAATTTTCTGGCTTAAACCCGATAACCGACCGGTTACTTAAAGACCACGGGGTTGAAAAACCCCGCGGTCGCCATAAGAGATATAAAACGCTCTTGGGAGCCCTCGAAAGAAAATAATTGGTCGGTAAAACCTCCGACGGGGGGGTCGCAAGACCTCCCCGCCCTCATTTTATGGTCCCGCTTCAGTAAAATTCACACACAGGCAAGGAATCCGCAACATTCAGGGAACGCTGTACTCCGACCCACCTTAAAGCCTCACTTTAAGCTTGACATATTTTTGCCGTGCATATAAGTAATCCCTGTTTTTCCCCGGAACTCAAAAAGAGGAGCAGTCGTTACGTCAACGGTTTTTTCATACACCATTTCATTTCAAAGGAGCTGCCATGAAAACAAAAATGACTGAACTTTTTGATATCAGATATCCCATCATGCTGTCCGGCATGAGCTGGATCAGTATCCCTGAAATGGTCGCCGCTGTTGCAAATGCAGGCGGGCTGGGGTTGCTCGCAACGGGACCGTTGAATCCGGATGAGACAAGAAAAGCCATAAAAAAAATCCGGTCACTCACTGATAAACCCTTTGGCGCGAATGCAACGCTTCTCTTTCCCGGCGCGAAAGAAAACGCGAAGGTGCTTCTCGAGGAAAAGGTTCCCGTAATCAATTTCTCTCTCGGCAAGGGTGACTGGCTTGCGCAAGGGGCTCACAAGTACGGCGGAAAGGTTATCGCCACCGTCGTGAATGACCGCCATGCCCTGGCTGCCGAGAAGCAGGGGGCCGACGCACTTGTGGTGACCGGTCATGAAGCCGCCGCACATGGTGGTGATGCCACCTCGCTCGTTCTCATTCCCAGTATCGTCGATGCGGTGAAGATTCCCATAGTCGCTGCCGGCGGATTTGCCGATGGCAGGGGCCTGGCCGCAGCGATTGCCCTCGGGGCGTCCGGTGTGGCCATGGGAACCCGGCTGATGACGACCAAGGAAAGCCCGCTTCACCAGAATTACAAGAATCTCTCCCTCGAAAAGGGTGTGGATGATACGATATATGGAGTCTACTTCGACGGCCTCGGATGCCGCTCGCTGAAGACGCCCACGGCGGTGAAGGCGTACCGGAGAGGATTCATGGGGATGCCGAACTTCCTCAGTGCCATGGTGAGTTCCCAGGATATCGCGAAAATGCTGAATCTTCCCTACTTTAAACTCTTCTTCGGCGTGATGTTCTCGGGATACAAAACATCCGTCCAGATGGCCTATCTTGCGAACGCCTTCAAGGCCATCAGTCTTGCCACGCAGGAAGGTGATCTCAATAAGGGCGTCCTCACCGTCGGGCAGTGCACGGGGCTGCTTCACGATATCCCCACCGTGGCGGAGCTTTTCGCGCGGGTCGAAAAGGAAGCCCTGGAAGCTCAGAAGCGAGTCACCGCCGCGGTCGCGCAATAAGAAGACACAAAGGTCATCAACGACAAAGGGGGCCCCGGCGCCCCCTTTTTTTATTGTGCCTTCTTTTCCTTATCCTTCTGAATCATTTTCTGTATGTTGTTGATGATGTCCACGGGTAAATTAAGAGTTCTGAAAATGATGTCTCCCGCCGGTTTGATCGATTCAATCGGTACGGGAACGACCTTTGGATCGTCAAAATTGCCGCTCATCTTCAGGCTCACCACGACGAGCTTGCCGTCTTTGCCGGTGATAATCCAGCCCACAAGGGGGATGGCGCTGATTGTCCTGTCGAGCACCTCCAGCGGCTGAACGCCCAGCATGGCGTCGATGGTATTATCCTTGAGCGAATACGTGCCCGCGGCGGAGAGCTGAAGTGAATTGCTGTCCAGGTGAAAATCGTCAAACCTGATAATTCCCTCACGCACGGTGAAGTGTGATGACATGCGGTTATAGGGAAATCCGCTCTTGAGGTCAAGTTCTCCCGTCTTGATGATCTTATAGATATTGAGAACCGAAAAAATCCTGGAGATGGTTGTATATTTCATGATGCGGCCGTCGGTGGATGAAAACGAGAGGTCTCCGTTGATGGAGTCTGCCGTTCCCCAGAGATGTCCCTCGAACGTGAACAGCCCCTTGAGAGACGATGTCCCGGGTGACAGAAATGCCATGTACGTGCGCGTCCGGCCGTTCTTGATCGCAATCGACACGTCAAATGTTGCTGCCTTGCCCTCTTCCACGAGGGCGGAACCAGTCACCGTTCCCGCCGGGACCACCAGGGCGATATCTTCCAGGCGAAGGGTGCGGTTCTCCAGCACCGCCGTGGCGTCGGCGGTCGTCACATCGATCCCGTAGAGCTTGAGATTAGTGAAGGTGAGACCGGCCCGTGCATGCAGCGTATCGGGAAGGTCGATTGCGTCCGACGTTCCCCGTTCCAGGCTGAGCCCGTCCACGGTGACGTGTCCCTCGAAGAGGGGAAGTTCCCCGGTGGTGAGTCTTCCCGACAGTACCAGAGGGGTGGTGCCGTAGCGGATGTCCAGTTTGTCCGTGGTGATTGTCTTTTCACTCACGCCGATTGTCCCGTTCACTGTCATGCCGGTGTTGTCGTGGAACAGCAGGGCGTCTTTGCACACGACGGTTCCAGAGAGAGAGGCGGCACCATCCCATGTGACCGTCACATCGCCGCTTATCGTGCCGTCCAGATTCCGGAACCCTTCTTTTGTGTATGCCTGAAACCGCTTGAGATTCAGTACGCCGCTTATATGCGACCGGCCCTTTTTGTCGGTGATGGTTGACACCACCTTCACATCGCCGGGAGGCACACTGATGTCCAGTTCCGGAACCGAAAGATCGATTCCCGGCCATATGGAGCCTTTCACCCTGCTCCTGCCCGTGATGGGTCCTTTTTCCGGACGGTAGGGAGTTCCGAAGATTTCGAATCCCGGGGTGGTAAGCTTCACTTCGCCTTCAACTGAGGTGCCTTTCCCCTCGCCGTTGATGGTGAGCGAGGCGCCTTCGGTGAGGCGGAATGATTCCCCGACGGGAAGGTCGTTCGTTTCGGCTTCAAAAGAATAGGTCGCATCCCCAAAGAGATCATCAAAGGTGAGGGCGAGCCTTTTTACCTTCATGGTGTCCAGTGCGCCACTCAACTCAACGAGGAGCGGTGACGAAAAACTTTTTTTCACGAGCGTACCCGACAACTGCTCCACCGATTTATCACCAAGGGCGAAATTGCAGTTGTCGAGGGTAAGGTCGCCCTGCACGTCCGTCGGTTCGTCGGAAGGATCAACGGTATATGATTTGAAGTATCCACGGATTCGGCCGCTCCGGACAGAGGAGATTATATTAAAGGCATGAGCCACTTCTTCATCGACCATCACCGCCTTCCAGGTCTCCAGAAAATCAGCCAGCGCCATGTCGAACCCGGCGTCGATGGAAAAGTAAATTCCCGGCGCCTCGATGTGTTCAAAAAGGAGTGTGACCGACTTGAGCTCGGAAGCACCCGTGAAGCCGTGGAGGTTTTTGAACTCCAGGGTACCGTTCGAGTAGGTGCCTGTCCCGCTGACATTGCGCACCCGTTCCCTGCTGAATCCTGAGCCGAAGCTCATATCCTTCAGTTCGAGCGCTGCCGAGATATTCATGTAGTAAGTGTTGCCGGCGGCGAAATCCCGCATGCGGCCGTGGTAGCCGAGCGATGTAAAGCGGCTCTGTCCCCCGCGTATCTGATGTGTCAAAAGAAGGGAGAGCCAGTCCGGCATGGCATCCGTCGGGAGTGCCCGGATCAGTTCTTCGTAGTCGAATTCACGTGATTTACAATCAAGAGCAATTGCGGCATTGCCGATTTCATCGAGCGTATCGAGGCCGGAGATGAGGCCCGTTCCCGTGAGTTCGATGACGGGCGAACTGAGCGCGAGGGAATCGATAGAGAAGGTATCACCGGACCCGCTTGCCTTCACGGCGAAACGCACTTGTGCCATTTCCTTTTTATACCAGGGAAGGAGTATGTTGTTCCCCTCGGCCTGTATCGTGAGATAATTCTCTCGGCCCCCCGCGCTGAAGGAAACATCAACCTCCGTACTCCCCGACATATCGGGATTGATATCCCTGAGGTCCAGATGTGAGAGCAAAACCTTTCCTTCCCATGCGCTGCCCGCCAGTGTCGCCGTCATGCACGCGTCACCGCCCAGAGCGTGCATCGCGACGTTGAGTTCATTTTCCCTGAAATATCCCTGGATGTTTTCGAAATTGAGCCTCGATTTTTTGCCGATGAGCCTCAGCGTGGTCCGCTCGACGTCGAAGTGCGGGATGGTGAACTTCCGGAAGGGACCTTTACCGGAGAGAATATCAAGGGGGATATGCGCATCCGATCCTGCGGCACTGATGGAGGATACCTTCAGGGTACCGATAAGCATATACCAGGGTGAAAATCTGAGAACGAGATGCTCCGTTTTCACATAGAGATTATCGGGTTTCCCCGCGTTCACGTTCCTGAGGGTGAGCTCGATCTCTCCTCCCACCAGGGCAATGGATGCACGCTCCACTGTCACGTCGGTCTTCAGAAAGGTCCGCACCCGCCCTTCTATGAATGATGTAAGATTTTCCGGCCGATTGAGCCAGGCAATCGAGAATGCCGCTGCCGCGCCCGCAAGCAAAGCGGCAACTACTATGACGGCAATGACCTTCCGTGAATTCGCCTTCATGGCGTCCCCTCATGTATGACTACCTATAACATGTTTTCATGGAAAATAAATCCTGTAATGGGAAGTGGATGGATATGAGAACGGTTGGGATGGGCAGGTAGGACTGAGAATGAAATTGATTTTATTGGTGGAGCTGGACGGGATCGAACCGACGACCTCTTGAATGCCATTCAAGCGCTCTCCCAACTGAGCTACAGCCCCACGCGGCCTTTATAACGGGGAGTGCTTACCTTATGTCCGGTCACTGTGTCAAGGAATTGTTACACTCCCTGAGGCAGGCCATACGCCCCGCAATGTCACGCCCTGAAAGGACGAGAGATACACCGGCGGCACACCCGGATAGCCGCTATCCTCCGGTATAAAAAAATACACTTGTGGTTAAAGGAGGAGTCTGTTAGAAAATTCGACTTATTTAGGCTCCCATGGTGCGATGAGGGGAAACATCCGGAGGTGGGAACGAATACAGAAAAAGGAGACATCCCATGAAAGCATTTTTGAGAATGTGTGAGGAGTGCAATCCGGGCGAGCTTGAGTTTTTGCAGGCCGTGACGGAAGTTGCCGAGTCCGTGAAACCCTTACTGGATCGTCATCCCGAATACCGGAAGATGAAGATACTTGAGCGGATGGTGGAACCGGAGCGGCTGATCGTTTTCCGCGTTCCCTGGGTGGACGACCGTGGCGAGGTGCAGATCAACCGTGGCTACCGGATCCAGATGAGCAGCGCCATCGGCCCCTTCAAGGGCGGTTTCCGCTTCCATCCCTCGGTCAACTTAAGCATATTGAAGTTTCTTGCCTTTG
>JAPLJO010000158.1 GCA_026388515.1 Deltaproteobacteria bacterium
CACTGTTAAAAAGGTCCGCAGAGGAAGCGTTGTCTATACCGACAAGTTCAGGAGTTATGACAGCCTGATGTTCTGCGGTTATCGGCATCTGAAGGTGGACCATGGGAAGTATTTCTCTTCCGGCAAGGTCTACATCAACGGTCTGGAGGGATTCTGGAGCTGGGCTAAGGAGAGACTCGTTAAACATCACGGTGTCTCCAAGGAGCAGTTTCCCCTCTATTTGAAAGAACTGGAGTTTCGGTATAATAATCGTCGCACTGATCTCTTTGATCATGTGGCTACATATCTCTGTAATTTGGTGCCAAAACGGGACTAATTACCTTAATCATAGCAGGTAAGTTACCCGGTGACTTTGCTCACATATCTTATATTCTGACTTAATAGTCAAGATGTATAATTTATTTCTATCTGTTACGAAAACATCACTGAGCAACTTATAAATAAACACTTAACTTACTTATTTTATATTAGCTTAATGGATATAACCTGATGTTGACCTGTGTAATAAATGCCTGTCGTGCAATATGGATGGTACCATATCAATGTATAGTTAGTGTTTAATATAGATACGCCGGTTTATCAAGCAAACTAACGTGATTCGAGTACGTTAGCCATTGCGGCATATGCCGACGCGCTTTGTGGTCGCCAGGCACAGTTGTATACGCAGCACATTTCAGATCCGAGACGGATGTAAATATATTACACATTAACTATACAGTTAAATGGTTTTATTATATTCGGTAGATATTTGCCCGTATCATTACTATTGTTTATCTTCAATACAATACAATACGACGATCCGACTGAATGTCTTGTCATTAATTCTAAAAATACCTGTATTTTTTTCTTGACTAATTAGTCAAACAAAATATTATACGGTGTAGAAGTCTGAGTTTGCCTTCCAGAATCAGGACAGTGTCGCTCGATAAAAGATGGATTTCATCAGCGGGTACGGTTTCAAAGAACATTCTTAACACATAGACTCGGAATCAACAGATAGCATGTGTATTCCCCCGTAGATACGCTTTTTAATAGCAAGGAGTAGTGCGGTCATGCCTGTGTGTTCCATCTTTCATGAATTGTGGTCACGCATTCTTAATGCCACTCTTCGTGTAGGACGCAGGAGCGACATACATCGACGGCACACTCACGTCAACACAACGCCGGACCGACCCATGTCGTTCCACACGCAATTCTTCCACGCAATCAACTTTCACGGATCAAAGTCATTCCCTGGCGCACCGTATTTTTCCATCATGCAATGTACTGACACTTCTGATGCGGCATCATTCTCTGTCATCCGCAATAAAGTCTGGACGGTCGAGTTCAATGGAACTCACATGGCAATATGGCGCTTCACCTCATGCGCCTGTATGCAGTGAACTAATCTCACGACTCTGAACGGGTGTCTCAGTACATGAGAAACGGTGATTCACATCCGTCTTTACCTTCGTCCAGATTAGTGCGTCGTCCTCTGTTTTCATAGGTACTACACAAAATAATCAGGAGGGGTGCCGTAATGAAAAATTCCATTTTTCTCGAAAAGCTACGATACGCACATTATCCGCCTACGAAATATCCTCGATTCGAGTTTGACGAGGATAAATGCAAACACTGCAAGGCATGTTTCCTTGCCTGTCCCACAACATGCATCCAGTGGAATGAAAAGAAGAAAATTCCCTACCCTACCGGTCTGGAAAAAATGGAACTCGCCTGCCTTTCCTGCAACAACTGCGAGGCGGTATGTCCCACCGGTGCAATCAGAGCCAGGGGCGAATACCGGGTGCTCAAGGGAAGATATCGAACGACCGATGACAGGTCTAAGGAAATGTATTTTCCAACGCCCTTCGGCAAGAAAGATCTGGAACGGAGCTTTACTGAAATAGAAAAAGAACTGACCGAGGTGGAAAGGGTCATATACAGGAGACGGAGCATTCGTATTTTCCAGGATAAGCCGGTGCCGAGAGAGCTTGTCGAGCGGATTATCGAGGCTGCCCAGTGGGCTCCTTCGGCGGGTAACTGCCAGCCGTGGAAATTTGTCGTTATAGTTGACAAGAAGAAGATCGAGGAGCTGGACCGGAAGTGCGCCAAGGTGCTGTATGGAATTGCAGGCCTATATCAGGGTTCGAGCTGGTGGAGATCGATACTCGTGCCCCTGGTCAGTTATCTGATGGTCAACAAGATGGACCAGCGACCAATTGCAGCCATTGAAAAGGTAAAACGATCGGACGGCATTATCTGTTTCGGTGCACCGGTGGTAATTCACGTCCTGATGGACGTTCGGGGTATAGGAGATCCCATCCTTGATACTGCACTTGCGTGCCAGAATCTCGTTCTGGCAGCTCACTCTCTTGGACTCGGCACACTTTACATAGGTTTGATTAAGAATGGGCTTAAATACCTGCCGAAACGGGTCAGCAAGGAACTGGGAATTACATATCCCTATGCCATTGTGACAAGTATCTGCATCGGTTACGCAAAGGGCAAGCTTGACAATCCGGTTGCACGCAACAAGTGCCCGGTCGAGTGGATCAGTTAAACCTCTATTTGCGCACTGGCGTGAAGGATTCGGACGGCCCGTGCGCTACGGGAATTCGATTGGAGGGGATACCAACAATAATAAAGGAGGGGACAAATGGATTTATTTACACTGAAGTACGGGCTTTTTTCCGACAAACCTGATCTCCTGCATAATCTTCCGTCGCTTCAAAAGATGAAGGACCGCTTTCCACGGTATATTAAACGGGCGGAACGTGCACAGATGATGGGGAGAACAATCGCCAGAGAGGTGCTTCTCCCGAAAGTGCTCGAACTCGATACGAAATGTCAGAAAGATCCGTCGTACGTCGACTGGGAGCTTTTCAAAGAACTTAACAGGAGAAAAGCGCTGACCGGTTTTGTACCTGAAAAAATGGGCGGACTGGGGTGGAGCGCACTGGACTGCTTCGCATTCATCGAAGAGTCCTTTGCCGCCTGTGTGGGCATTTCGGCATGGTACCTTTTTAACCTGTTCGGCGTTGCCTGCGCATTTGTCGAGTTCAAACCTGAAATATGCATCAAGATACTTCAGGATATGGTGAAAGCCCAGCGCGAGGGGAAGCCCCTTTCATTTGCATGGAGCATCACCGAACCCAGCGCCGGCACCGACGCGGAAGATCCCCTCGCCATGGCAAAAATGAAACCATCAGCATACGCAAAGAAGGTATCAGGCGGATATCTCATTAATGGAAGAAAACAGTTTATTACGAATGGTGACCTTGCCCATTTTGTGGTCGCGACCATCTGCACCGATCCGACGAGACCGGCCGTTGAATCCATGGGAACTTTTTACTTCCCCACTACGACAAAGGGTTTTTCCGTAGAACGTCTGGAGCACAAATGCGGGCACAAGGCGAAGCACACCGCTGCGCTTGTATTCGATGATGTCTTTGTGCCCGACGCGGATGTCTGGGAAGAACCGGGACGTGGCATGAGACATACAAGGGAGATACTGTCCATAACCCGTGGAGTGGTGGGTATGCTCGGTCTGGGCAACGCCCGCGGCGCCCTGGAACGATGCATTCAGTTCGCGAGCCAGAAAAAGGTCAACGGTCACCGTCTCATTGATGAAAACTGGGTGCAAATCGCCATTGCCGACATGCTGAAGGATATCATGATCCTCCGGGCGAAGTGTTACGACTTCGCGATTGCACTTGATAAACTTCACGTATTCTGCATTCTCGAAAATATTCCAGCCAAGGCCGCGCTGAAAGTTCTGCCGGAGTCTTTGCTGATGAGCGAATCCCTTCAAGCTCTGGCAAAAAGTCCATGGCTTTCAAAAGCAGTAAGCCGTTTCAAACACTCATTGGTAACCGATGAAACGATGGAATACTTCGCCAGCCAGGGCTCAGCCCTGAAGGTGGCGGGCACTGATCTGGCCATGAATGTATCATCACGCGTGCTGGATATTACCGGCATTGAAGGAATGGCCTATCGTTACGGTATGGAGAAAATATACCGTGATGCGAAGGCATCTCAGATATACGAGGGAACCAACCAGGCAAACCGTATAGACCTTTTTATGCAGGAAATCGGGGAGGTGATAGGATCATGTTGACGGAAGACTATAAAGAAATACTCGATGTCAGCCGAAAATTCGCGGCAAAGGAAATCGGTCAGCACATATTGGATATCGATCTTGAACCTTCTATTGAATGGACTAAAGCACTATGGATGAAAAGCCGCGAGGTGGGCTTTCCAGGGCTTGTGATTCCTGAAAGTCATGGGGGATTCAGTCAGACGGGACTCTGTGCTGCACTGGTACTGGATTCTCTTGCCTCAGAATGTGCCGGTGCAGCGAGCATTTTTGCCCACCATTATGCCGCGTGCAAATGCATTATGGCCGGGAACACAACCCAGCAAAAAACCTACCTCCCCCAATTTGCCAACAGCAACGCCGAAGACGCAGTAATAAGCACTGTAGTATTTCTTCCCTCTTTTGAGGATAACAAGCTCCATTTCCACGAGAAGAAGGGACGGCTTGTTTTGTCCGGCAAATCGGAGTTGACCGCCAATGCCTTCCTGGCTCGGTACTTTTGTGTGTTTCTGGACGAGGGAAACCAGGGAAAAGACATTACCTGTATTGTTATTGACAAGAACGACCCGGGGGTGAAGATCGGCGACTCCGCTGGTTTTACGGGTTTGAAAATTAATCCCTTTGCACCAGTCATATTCGACGAGGTGACGATTGAACGTGAAAGATTCATCGGAGAACGCGGTAAGGGTTTCGAAATTATGAGGTCCACGGAAGATCTGTATCACGGACTCCTGGCAGCGTCCGCAATGGGTGCTGCACGAACCGCATATAGAAAAGCACGGGCCTATGCCGCAGAGCGATATCAGTACGGCACTATGATTATAAACCACCAGGAAATACAGCGGATGCTCGGTGCAATGCTCATGAAACTCGGCATCGGAACCTCGGGATATATCCAGGCGATGGCAGGGGAAAGCGTGGAGTTACCCTTTGCGGAGGCGAGGTCGAGATTCGCTAAGATATTCTGTACGGATTCAGCCGTGGAAATAGTGATTGATGCCATTCAGGTTCACGGCGGCTACGGTTACATGCATGATTACGGCGTGGAGAAAATCTTTCGGGACGTGAAAGTACTTCATCTCCTCGGAGGAAGCAGTCCGAGATTGCATATGCAGACTATTGTAGAAACCATGTAAGGTAATCAGACATGACAAAAATCACTAGCACTACAAGTCACGCCGCGGCACGCCCCTCTTCACCCCCCGGGAACTGAAAGAACTGGCAACGCCGCTGCCCTCCCGCATCCGCGCACAGATTAATAAGAAGGAACTTAACGAAGCCATAGCTCTTGCAAAGAAAATGAAAGGCTCCCGCGTCGTGCTTCACGACTTTTTCGCCGATTCCTGCACAGTGCTCTGGAGCTGGGTGGGGGAGCGGCTCGGAGAAGAAGTCATGGAAGCCATGTTCAGGTACGTGTTGGCGCAGGCAGCGAAGCGACAACTGTACAGCATCGGGATTCTTTTCCGAATTTTCCCGCGATTCGGCGTATCATTACTGGCGGAGTCGTGCTGGCGGGCGCACAGCTGTTTCGGCGCGGGGGATTTTCCGGCAGGCTTTTCCATCACAGAGGACGATGAGAAATTCAGTTTTCACATGAAGCCATGCGCCAGCGGGGCGCGCCTCTGGCTCAAAGGTATCTACGAGCCTTCCCGGGGAGGGAGACTGTCCAGAGAAGCACACTGGTGGACATGGAACCGGACGGGATTTCCCTATTATTGTATGCACTGCACGTTTTTCAATGAAATGCTTCCCTACGAATCGATGGGGCACATCATGTGGCCGGTGGACGAAGTGCAGACGCCGCGTGATGAATGCACATGGCATATCTACAAGGATCCGAACCGCATCCCGGACCGTTATTACAAGCGGCTCGGGATCACGAAAAATAAAGTGCCGCCCATCAGGGCAAAACGCCGGAGGGACCGGTACTTCACCGAAGCCGAGCTCCGGGAGATCGTCCGTCCCATGCCCGACCGGATTATCGAGAAGCTGCGGGCGGGCGACGCGGCGTCGGCAAATAAACTCTGCACCATGGTCAAGGATGAATTCCTGTTTCTTCACGACCTGTATATCAACATGCTCATTGCCACCCTCACATTCATAGCGAAACAGGCGGGCGAGGATGGTCTTGGTGATGCCCTGCGTGTGCAATACAATACCTGTGTCGCCCCTCAGATCATACCGGCAATTCAGAAGCTTCCGGCCGAGGAAAAGGTGCGGTTTCTCGCGCTCAAGATTTTCGGCACGGACAACTGCAACGGCACGGGGATCCCGCGGGGGAAATTCACCGTGACGGAAACCGACCGGGCGGTGCGGTTTACCCTCAATCCCTGCGGGAGCGGCGGACGACTGTTGCGGGGAGGGGCATACAAGCCGATGCGGGCGCTGAAGCGGGTGCGGGAACGAATAGAAGATTCAATGTTCGTGATACTGTCGAAACTGTTCCCGATTCCCGATGCATTTCTCGACTGGATGTTTCTAATGACCGGCGGCTATGTGTGCCAGCGGAAGCCATACGGCCAGGGCATCACCACCTCCGCCCATACATGGTCGTTCAACCGGTCAGGCGTGCCGTATTACTGCTGCCAGTGCGGCATGCTTCAGGAGCAACTGGGGGCCCGGTGCGTGAAAATCAGTCCGCCGAGCCGCGGACATGACCACTGCGTGTGGGAGTTTGATAAAGAGTTCCTGAAAACGCAGCAATAGATCATATCCTTTTCTGGGAGGTATTCATCATGAACCCCTACACACTGAAAAACAGATATGCGTTGGTCACCGGGGCGTCCTCAGGAATCGGCAGGGAAATTGCGCGCTGTCTCGCGAAGGAAGGTGCTCATTGTGTACTCAATGCCCTGCCGTCGGAAACCGCCGTCCTGGATTCATGGGCCCGCGAACTTGAAGCGCGTTATCATGTGAAAACATGGGCGGTGCCCGTTGACCTTGCCGCCGATGACGGTCCGCAGGAGCTGTACGACAATGCAAGGAAGTGGATTCCGCATCTTGATATACTGGTCAACAACGCCGGCATTCTGACATACGGATCGTTTCATTCAATCCCGTACGCACAGCATGAGCGACTGTTGCGGGTAAACGTGCGCGCGTACATGATGCTGATGCACCGTGCGCTTGCCGATATGATTCCCCGCGGGCAGGGCCGCATCCTGAACATAAGCTCGATGGCGGCGTTTCAGGCAACAAGCTACCAGGCCCCCTACGGCGCCAGCAAGGCCTTCGTTCAAAGCCTCAGCGAGGCGGTGAACCTTGAACTGAGAGAAAAAGACATTCGCATCTGCACGTTGAATCCCAACGTGACCGATACGCCGATGATCAATGCCTATCCGCGACAGCTATGGCTTTTTACGATGATCAGACTGAACAGTCCCGCCGCGATTGCCCAACGGGGAGTCGCGGCGCTTAAAAACGGCAAAAGCATCACCATCCCCGGGTGGGACAACTGGCTGCTCGCACATGTCGCTCCCCGTCTGCTTCCACGGGGATGGGTGAACCATGTCCCATACCTCCTGCTCAAGCAGGGCGCGACACGTGACACGCACTGAAGAGGCATGGCCATGAAACAGACATTGAAGCTCTTGGAACGGGATTCCATCGGCACGATGGAGCTGAAGATTAACGGCTTTAAAGCAAGATGCCCAAGAAAGTAGGACAGGATGATTCCCCTAGGGACATGACTCCAGGGGAGTTCCTTCGCCTTGGTTTTCTGACCATCTCCTCAACCTCACCAATTCGTCCTTGCAGACCAACCTCCCAGTTCTCTGGCAGAATTGCGAGCAGCTGTTCTACATACGGAAAAAGAAGAGAAAGAACTGTCTTCTCTTTGACTACTGGTTGAAAGAGTGAATATTGGTAAGATTATCACTTACACGATTTCAGGAAAAAAGTTTGATCTTCAAAACAAATGATCGATAAGTAAGTTGATTAAATTACACTTCAGACGTAGTTCAACCCACGGTAAGATTCACCGAAGTCGCGATATAGTTCCGGAAGAATGGCAGCCAAGTTATTATATTCCTGAGCGCAATGATGAGCCATTTCTTGAGGTGTATCAGCAGGTATCATTACTTTCCGCAGGAATTTCGAGTTAATCAGCCTTTGAATGGGGTTTTCTTCTGAAAGCATAGTAAAGTATGCCTTCCGTCCAATCCAGAATCGACTGCGCATTTCTACACCGTCATCAGTGGCGCGTACAAAATGGCACATGTCGGTATGCAGCAGTTTTTTTGTTACCGATCCAACTCTGGCGCAGATGACTGTCGCAACTCGTGCTTCATCAAACCTCGACGTATCAAAACCGAAATCTGCAGGCGAAAGAAAGGTAATGGAGAGCTGTTCAACACCAATCCCCACGTCCTCAACAGGGTATTGCGTGTTATTCCAGTATCGCTGGCGAAATGATAATGCGGGGTCTACCAGTTGTTTTGGATCTTTTGCATGATTTGCCAAATGGGAGCCAGGATACCAGATCTTGTACCGTAGGTTCTCAGTGGCATGCCACCAGTACCACCAGTCCAGCATCTCGCCCGAAACCTTCGGCATCCGCGTCAGCACCGCCACGTAACAGCTATTGTCGGGCATGAAGCAGCCCCCTGTTTCCCGCGCATGGTATCCCGGCTGCAGGAGGTCATTTACTCGGGCAAACGGGAGTGCATCCTTGGGATTCATAGGACTCGAGTAAATGGCACGCATGGTTTCATCGGGAATCGTGGCCAGTGGTCGGTCGAAATACTTTGCGTAAGGTTTTGTTTTTTCTTCTTCGGTCAATCCAGCCCGAAAACGGTTCTTCTTAATAATTCACCCCCGGACTTTTATGGAAAAAGATTTATCTTCTTTGTCAGGTGCAAATTTCTATTTCTTTGCAAGTTGTCGTGACCAGATGGTTAGCCAGATTACAACAAAAGCCATAAATATGATGGTGAGCTTATACACAACCATTCCCCATAGCCATATAGTGCGAATTTCTTGCCACGTCATACCTTCGCCCCATAAACAGAGCATTTCTGCCGGCTGTCCGGTCATGACAAACAAATACATAAGCCATTGAATGAGCAAGATACAAAAGGCAATTAACAAGGTCCACCATCCAGCCACGGCTGCAGCCTGTACTTTTTTTGTAAATATCTCATCCATATTGGCCTCCTGTAACTTTTAATATTCAGCTATAGTTAAATCAACGGTAGAGTTTATTAATTCTATCACTCCATCCACAAGCTACAAATCCTTAAAACTGAATAGCGTCAAGAAATATAAAGAGCGTCGCATTAACAATTTTCATTTGAAAGCGTGTGTTTTGGAAGAATTATGAGTTACACGTTTTCAGGAAAAAACATTCTAGCTTTCGTTGATGGTTCAACCTGAGATCGTAGGTTTTGGAAGATAATAATGAAGATTATATGATAAAAATTAAATACGAAGGAAACGTCAACCGCCTCACGAAGAATACCTACAGGGACAAATTTGCCGGGACCCCGCTCCACCGTTACGTACCCTGCAGGGTAGAGCCTCTGTGAGGAGGCCGCAGCCAACGAGAGCTGAGAAGGATGTCACTCAGTCTTTCTTATCCTTTGTTCTGAAAAGCTCAATGTTATCTCGTTCGCTTCCCACGACGACGGTACCGTTGTCAAAAACAGAGGATCGCACGGCACGCTGGCCTTCGGAAAATCCGAGATAACCGAGTACATCTCCTTTGTCGTCGGCGATTGAATAAAATATGAGACCCCTCCCGTCAATGCTGTCCGACGGCACATCATCCAATTCTTTCTTTTGACCACCGTAGACAAGCCGAAGGTTCCTGTCATCGGGAATGTCATAGAGGACGACGCAGTTTTTCCCGAAGTTGTTGAGGCAGCCGTAATCAGATTCCACCAGGGTAACCTTATAGGTGCCCGGGGGAACATTCCCGATGAGGCGCGTATTCATCGTTGCCTGGCATCCACACAGTACCGATGCGGCGAACAAGAAAATGATTATCATGCCCCGATGTTTCATCATAATTTCCTCCTCACATTAAAGCGTTTTGCTCAGGGCAATTAAGACGTATTCAGTCAGCTTGTCTATCCACCGCTTACATACACTCAGCGGGCATGATGTTCCTTTTCAGCTTTGTCCGCCTTCGCTTTGGTCTTGTGTACCGTACCGTCGGGGTGGTTTGGCGGTGAATATATAGTATACAGTTTCAACCGTCCCCTTCCGGTGTTTATCACGTTGTGAAAGGTTCCTGCTGGGACAATAACCGCCTCGCCATCATGGACCACGTGCTCCTCTTTTTCATTGAATATGAATTTCGCTTCACCCTGTTCAATCCTGAAGAACTGGTCTACTTTATGGTGGACCTCGTCTCCAATTTCCTCTCCCCGCTGAAGGCACATTACCACCAGTTGAGCTTTCTTACCGGTGAACAAAACCTGCCTGAAGTAATTATTCTTCAATGTCTGCTTCTCGATGTTTCCAACATAACCAATCATTTTTACGCCTCCTTTTTTAATTCAGGATATTTTACTCACCTGTCTCAATACTTGTACCACATGTTAAGTTAGAGTTCCGCCCTTTTTAATTATTTCGGTTTGAAAGCATGCATTTTGGGAAGATTGCCAGTTACACGATTACTGGAAAAAAGATAGAGCTTCAGAAAAATTGCCTTCCGAAAAGTCTTCAACGAATTTTCTAAATGGTTAATCATCAATTATTAACCATTGCCACTTCAACTCTTAGTTTGATTGTGAGTTACTTATAGTAAATATTAACGTTTCTACGGATTTGACAAAATGATATATTACACTTCAATTGATTGAGGGTTTCTGTTCTTTTCATACTTAGAAATTTCAACCTGCCATGAAACCGGAATACGACTTGTATAAAAAATATGTATCTAAAAATGAGGAATATCGAAAATACAAAATTTAAACGGTTCAATGTGTTTTCGATCAATGTAGCGTCTCTACGGAAACGATCGGAAGATATTTCTCTGCTGGTCTGGGCGTTTTTTAACAAATTTTTGATACATACTGGAGGGATGTGCCCATGAGCGATCAACTGTTTACATCGATGCAGGAACAGTTTGTAGCACTGGACGAACAAGCATTATTAAAAACAATCGATGAGGCCTTGAGCCGGGGTGTTATTCCTGCTGACATTATCTCAAAAGGACTTTCAACGGGTCTTGAAATTGTCGGCGAGAAATTTGAAAAGGGTGAGTTCTTTTTGCCGGAACTGATTCTCAGCGGAGACTTAATGAAAAAAGCCATCGAAAAAATCCGCCCGCACATGGTTTCCGGAGACAGGATATCCTCCGGGAAAGTGCTCTTGGGCACCGTTGAGGGGGATATTCATGACCTCGGCAAAAATATTTTTTCCACCGTGCTTAAAGGCGACGGGTATGAAGTTTATGACCTTGGCGTAGATGTGCCTCCCTCAGTTTTTTTGGACAAAGCTAGGGAAATCAAGCCGGATGTCATTGGTATGTCGGCCCTGATATCCTTGGCTGTTTCCAAGATGGCTGAAACCATATTCCTGTTACGGGATCATGGTGTCCAGTCCAAGGTGGTTGTCGGGGGGGCTGCCTTGACGAAAGAAAACGCCAAAACCATAGGCGCAGACGAATATGGCTTTGACGCGTGGCAGGGACTCAGAATCGTTCGCAGACAAACAAACAGATAGGAGGGCTCATAGATGGCTCGTGATTATCAGGCATGCCTGGAAAGGTTTTTTATAACCATTATGGGAGGGACGCCCGATAGGGTTCCTCTGGTGTTTTTAACCTCGGAAGACGTGGCGGCCCGGGTTACGGGTCTGACCATACGGGAAATGATGGCCTCTCCGGAAGTATTAGCCGAAAAAACAATATTGGTGAATGACTTCCTTGGCGGAGACGGCATGGCGCTGGTGGCAAATCCCTATTGTGGTCCTTTTGAAGGCCTTGCCTATGCTAGGGCCAATGGAAGAAATGATGTTTTCGTCTGGAAAGACTATACAACCCCATTTATCCGCGAGGGCCTTCTATGTCAGACAGAAGAAGACATCGAAAAACTGAAGATTCCTGATCACTACTCCGTGGAACCCTGGCCCACATTTTTTAAAGCCATCGCCATAGTCCAGGAAAGGACTGGTATGGGTTTGGATCAATTCGCCCCCAGCCTGACCTGGTCGAGCGTTCAAATGCTAAGAGGCAGTCAGGCATATCTGGATGTCAAACAAAATCCAGATCTATTAATGACGCTTTGCGAAAAGATATATTCCTCTCAATGGAACTACTATGAGGCCTACAGAGAGATAGTCGGACAGCCTACTGCTGCATTTCAGTGCGCGTACGCGTTTAATCAGCACATGCTCAGCTTCAAAGACGCATGGACGTTTGAAGGCCAGTTTATCGCCAGATTCGCCAAAGAATCAGGCTTGCCCCTGGTTATCCACAACTGTGGCTTCAAGCCTTATCATATTGAGCTGGTGGAAAGACTTCAAAAAGAAGGCGTTGTTATTATGGCGGTTAATGGTAGTCATCCTCTGGATATCGACTGGTGGGTGGAATTCAGGAAGAAATTCCCTGAAATCACCATTATGGGGGGCTGCATGTAAATGCCGAGATGGAAAACGGAACCCCACAAGATGTCGAGAACCGGGTAAAAGAAGTCATCAAAAAACTGGGTGGCAACGGCAGGCTGGTTATTACACCGACATGCTGTATGCCCTGGCGGGTTCCATTAAGCAACATAAAGGCTGTCGTCGATGCAGTGGAGAAGTATGGCGCCTATCCCATTAACATTGATTAAAACTGGTGCGCGAGTTCGGCGAGAAATACCAGGAATACCAGCGGACCATCTCGTCACTTTTCCCATGACGATGGCTGAAAGCGAGGATTGAAGGAGGTTAAACACTGATTTTCAAGGTTACCATTACGCATCAAAATCTTGTATCCATGCAAGAAACTCAGGCCTGTTGACTTAAGGAAACAAGATTCAGGATGAGGCAAGAGGATAATCAGTTTCTCATTTATACTCAATGCTATACCGATCATACACCGGTTGAAATATTGCTTGCTTCAACCTGCATGAAGGTACCATTCTACTTTCCCCGAATTTCAGTAGTAAAAACTTCGTTTCTGAAACATTGTATTTTTGTAGCGCAGTTGACAAATCCTTCTCATGAGCATCAATCGTTTGTTCCGGATGTTCGTTAAACGTTCCAAAATGGATACCCACACTATAGGACGCATTGAGTATCTCATGAACCTTCACCGCATCATCAGGATTCATATGTTGTGTCTTCATGAACCATCGCTTTTCATAACTTCCGATTGGTAAAATTGCTAAACGAATAGGACTGCATTTTGTTTTGATCACATTAATAAATTCTCCGAAAGCAGTATCCCCCTGAAAAAGCACATTTCCTGAATCTGATTTGATAACAAATCCACCCCATAGTGTTTGATTATTATCAAAGAAAGTCCTTCCAGAATTATGGCGAGATGGAACAAACACAAACTCAATTTTTTTAGTTAGCATAGTATATTTTTGCCACCAATCTAACTCAACAATCTTGTTTTCCCCTAATAATTCCAAACGGGATTTTACCCCCAATCCAACCAGAATTATGGGATTATGAGTTTTTATCAGCAGTTCTAAAGTAGGGATATCCAAATGATCATAGTGGTCATGGCTAATAAGAATAATGTCTATGTGCGGCAAGTCTTCAATTTTTACTCCCGGTGCTCGGACTCTTTTAGCACCGGTCCATGAGACGGGACCAACGCACTCAGACCAGACCGGATCGGTTAAGATATTAACTTCATCTATCTGAATCAGTACAGTGGAATGATTGATGTAGGTAATCTGCAGCTCTCCTCTTCCTACACCCGCTACCGGTGGAGGTTGGGAAGGTTCATGTATCCATTCCGGCCACTCAACTGTCTCCATTTCCCATAACCATTTTACGTGATCCACAAATGTCTGTTCGGATTCTTCTTTGTTAAAAAAATGTGTACCATCAAAGTGGTCAGAAACGGGACCTTCGAAGGAACTAAACCCATATAGAAAAAATATCAGGAGTCCAATGCGAAGTACAATTTGAAAATGACTATTCATAGGACATATGAACCTTGAATGCCCACTGAACATGTTTTTCTTTGAATCAGCGGTTTACTACCTGTATACGAATTCAATCTTAATGCCTTTTTCGATAATCTTTTATCGATTTATTGATCCATGAGGGCGAATTTTGCTTCGAAAACCCCTTCCAAGAGTTCTAGGGATTGTATGCGTATGGCAAAAACCTCAGAATCCGGGCGTGCGGCAAGAGGTGAGAGACTCGGATGACGGGAAAGCAGCCTACGGGTGATTTCCTCCTTGGCCGTTATGTCGATGATCTCTTCAAAAAAACCCTTAATCGTGAGGGCCAAGATCTGAGAATGACCACTCCTCTGCTTATCACCTTCGTCACGCGTATCAATAAGGATGCTTACGGAGCCGTTGGTCTTCAAGTTGCGGTATTTCATGGTATCTTTTAAACTCATTATGTAGATGCGACTACATGCATCATCGGTGATGTAGGACATAAGAGAACAGTGCGGTTGGTTGTCCTTTGATGTGGCCAGGACACAGGTATCCTTTGCCCTAATCAGGGTCTTCATTTTTTTGAGCATCGCGTTTATCCCCCCTGAGTCGTTCCGTGTTTCTCATCGCAGTATTGTTTCACATAACATTCTTCGCAGAAACAGGAAATATAAATGACTTTTACAATTTATCTTCCATATAGAAAATAATTAAGCATAATTTTCTCTATAATGATCTCTATTAAGAAATTCATTTGCCCTATCTCTGAATGTCGTTGTCTGGAGTGAAGAAAGGATCACCTGCCCTGTCGTTAATACAATCACACTCCTTGTTTTATGTCCTGATGTGGCGTTAATTAGTATCGCCTTCTCCGTCGCATCCTGGCGAAGTTTCTTCACATGGGCACTCTCTGGTTTTAAAATGACACTTATTAGCTCTCTTTCCAAGAAATTTTCATATCCGATATTGATCATCATGAAGCATTATCCCCTTCCCTTTTATTTTTGTTTCAGACGGCTTTTTAGACGGCTTTTGGTTCCGTTCCTAAACGGATTTAAACGGCCTTAAAAGTCAATAAAATCAGGTGGAATACGCTTCCTTTTGGCCTTTCACGCCGGCGACCGGGGTTCGACTCCCCGTGGGGACGCCAGATATCAAAGGGGAACATCGAAGATATGATGCTCCCCTTTTTTAATCAGGAATATTTCACGAGCTATGAACGATTAGGGAGGCATATTCTCAATAAGACGACCGACTGCTGCTGCGTTGAATCCATTGTTTTCCAAATATCATCCACGGTAAAGAAAACCTCAGAGTTTCAACAAATTTCACACTAATAAACTCTTGACAATTCAAGACGACCGGTCTAATAGTTCGTCAAAAGACATATCATACCTTTCCGTTCATGCAAAAAGACACAAAGAAGAAAATAATTGAAAAGGGTGCTGAGATTATTCACCTGAAGGGATTTTATCATACGGGTATCAAGGAAATACTTGACGCCACAGGGGTCCCTAAAGGTTCATTTTACAACTACTTTAAAAGCAAAGAGGATTTCGGACTTCAGGTAATTGATTATTATGTGGAGCAGTTTTCATTCCTCATGGAAAGTGTAATGAAAGATGCTTCTCTTTCTCCAATTGAAAAAATGAAAAAAATTCTCCTCTTTTTCATGGAATTCTTCAAATCCAAAGACTATGCATACGGTTGTCCCATAGGCAATCTCTCGCAGGAAATGGGCGATCTGAGCCCAATATTCAGTGAAAAGCTGAAGAATGCCGTGGACGCTATGGTTGACAGTTGCCTCGGCGTACTCGAGGAAGCACAGAAAGCCGGAGAAATATCTTCAGAACTCGATCTCAGGGAAACGGCTTATTTCATTATTTCAAGCTGGCATGGCGCACTCATGCGCATGAAGGTTGAAAAAAGCCTGGCACCGCTTGAGAATCATTATCGTTTCATTTTCGAGTATGTGTTGAGACCGTAGTTAAGGATATTTTTATTACAAAGCATACCGTCAGGTTTAATAGTTCAAAATTATTTAAAAAGAATGAAGGGAGCTCTTTATGGACGAAACGACATTGTATGAAAAACTTGCAGAGCGTCTTGACCGGGGCGTCATAGTTGGGGTTCCGAAATCACCGTCGGGCATCAGGATACTGAAGGAACTTTTCCCGGGCAAGGAAGTGGAAATTGCACTCCGACTTCCCATGGAACAGAAGACGCTTCCACAACTGAAGGAACTCTTCCCCGACGAGGCGGATTCGCTAGGTGAAATTCTTGCATGCATGGCCAAACGGGGCACCGTGTTCACCATGGTACGGCCCGGAAAAGAAAGAGTGTACTCCCTGCTTCCGATTTTAATAGGTTTCGCGGAGACTCCCTACTGGGCGGGCAAAGATACCGCGACTGCCCGTCACCTCGCGCCGCTGTGGCTCAAATACAGGGAAGAAGCGCTCGGTGAAGAACTGGCGCGGGGAGGGCCGGTGGTGCGGGTAATTCCGGTAGCGGAATCGCTCAGGGACCAATCGGAGATACTCCCCTTCGATATGATCAAGTCAAAACTCGATGAGGTTTCATATCTGGCCGTCGGGCACTGCCCCTGCCGTCAGATCATGCGATACAATGGAAAGGGATGCAGCCACACCCTTGAGAATTGTCTCCACTTCGGCAGCATGGGGCGGTACATCGTTGAACAGGGGATGGCCCGGGAGATTACGAAAGAAGAGGCCCTTACGATATTGACACAAGCGGATTCGGAGGGTCTTGTTCACGTCTGTGATAATCATCAGGGCCAGCTCTCTACCATATGCAACTGCTGCGGCTGCTGCTGCATCTTTCTCCGGACGAAAAAGGACATGGGGCTTAATGTCATTTCCTCATCAAGCTATGTGTCGCAGGTTGATGCCGACCTGTGCGCGGGGTGCGGCACCTGCGAAGGCAGATGCCCCGTCTTTGCGATAGAAGTCAGTGATGACGACATCGCGGTCGTCAATAAAGACATCTGTATCGGGTGCGGCGTGTGCACGCCGACCTGCCCCACGGGAGCGATTGCACTGGTGATGCGGGAGGATGCGAAACTTCCGCCGGATATTTCGGAGTTCCTCACATTGAGATATAAACCATAGGACTACAATGACTACATATACTCACGAGAAGAGACCGGTGATCATTGGTGTGGGACAGTGTGTTCATCGCTCTGCCGACCCCGATGACATCAGGACGCCTCTCGCGCTTATCGAAGCGGCAGTCCGGGAGGCGGAAACGGATGCTCATGTAAAATCCCTTGCGCAGAAGGCGGATACGCTCTGTCTCGTGAACATGTTTTCCATGCCCGATGAGAGCCCCCTCGCCGGGCTCACGTCACATCTCGATATCCATCCGGCCCATCAGATGTACACCTGGATCGGCGCGACTGCACCGCAATGGTTTGTCAATCAGGCGGCGGGGAAAATCATCGCGGGAGATGCACGGCTGGTCCTCATCTGCGGCGGCGAAGCATTGCACTCTAAAAAGATTGACGCCAGGGCAAAAGGCATCCGTTACGAGCAGTGGAACTATCCTGTCAAAGAGCCCTGGATGGCCGGCGACCTGCGCGACCCTTTTACGCCGATGGAGCTGAAATACAATCTCATTCTTCCGATACACATTTACCCCCTTTTTGAACATGCACTGCGTCATCACGAGGCGCTTTCCATCGAAAATCACCGGAAGGACCTGGGGGATTTCTGTTCCGGATTTTCCTCCATTGCCTCCACAAATGAGTATGCATGGTTTCCCACGAAAAGAAGCGGTGAGGAAATTGCACTGCCCGGCGACACGAACCCGATGATATCGTTTCCCTACACCAAGCTGATGTGTTCCATCATGCAGGTGGACCAGGCGGCGGCACTTTTCCTTACCGATGAGACCACTGCACGGGAACTTGGTGTGCCCCGGGAAAAATGGATTTATCTTTCAGGCTCCGGCGATGCCTCAAATATCTGGCATGTATCGCAACGGATCAATTATTTTTCATCGCCCGCCGCCGGAGTTGCCGTCGAAAAGGCCCTGGAGCAGGCCGGGGTGACGATGGAGGAAATCGGCCTTTTTGATTTTTACAGCTGCTTCCCCAGCGCAGCCCGGGTTGTCCGCAGCACTCTTGGCATATCCAAAAATGACCCGCGGCCGCTCACGGTGACGGGGGGCATGGCGTGTTTCGGCGGTCCGGGAAACAACTATGCGCTCCACGCCATATGTACTATGGCTGAACGGCTGAGAGGCGCACCGGATAAGATCGGGCTCGTGCAGGCGTTAAGCTGGTTCATCAACAAGCACTCGGTCGAAGTATATTTCGCCCGCGGGAGCGACACGCCCGCACGCCGGATACCGCCTGAAACGTACCAGAAAGAACTCGACATATTGCAGGGGCCCCTGCTTGCTGAAGAGGCCATGGGCGATGCGGTCGCTGAGACATATACGTTATTTCATGACCGGTCGGGACGTCCGGTTGACGCGGTCATCATCGGAAGGCTGGACGACGGAAGGCGTTTTCTATCGAAACTCCAAAAGGATAATGATGTCCTTGATGCCATGACGAAACACGAGTTTGTCGGCAGGCGGGGAAAGGTAGAGCACAGGGACGGGTATAATGTGTTTCGTTTTTAAGATTCATACTGTCGCAGATCGAACTGCCTAAGATAAGTTGACCTGAAGGGATATGGAGTGACACGCACAGGGACGCCCCCTTCCTACCGGGGATATTTATTTGTGATGATCGCCGCCCTCCTGTGGGCGCTTTCGGGAACAGCGGGGAAGTATCTTTTTCTCGGCGGTATGAGCCCCTTTGTCCTCGTGCAGGTGCGAGTCACCTTTGCGGCACTCTTTCTCGCGATTTTTTTTGCCCTCTTCCGCCGTGATCTCCTTCGCATAGAGCGGCGCGACATTCCGTACTTTCTTCTCTATGGAGGAATCATCACCGGCCTTGTCCAGTTATCCTATTTCTACGCAATCAGCAAAATCCAGGTAGCGGCGGCGATTTTTCTCCAATACCTCGCCCCCGTGATCGTGGCGCTCTTTTCAATCATGTTCTGGAAGGAGCGGCTCTCCGGATTGAAACTGCTCGCGCTCCTCTCTGCCATTGCCGGCTGTTACCTGGTGGTGGGCGGATACGACATCGAGTTTCTTCAAATGAACCGGATCGGGGTTGCCTGGGGAATTCTGTCGGCGTTCGCCTTCGCGAGCTACACGCTTCTCGGTGAGCGGGGCATGCAGCGGTACACACCCTGGACGATACTTTTCTATTCGTACGTCTTTTCGGCACTCACGCTGAATATCATCCACGAGCCCTTCAATTATCACCTCACGACGGACTACACTCCCGTACAGCTTCTCTGCATTGCCTACGTGGTTCTTTTCGGCACGCTCATCCCCTTCGGCCTCTACCTCACGGGCATCAACCACATCCGCTCCACCAGGGCCATTATCACCGCCACCCTGGAACCGATTTCAGCCTCCCTTGTCGCCTTTCTCATCCTTGGTGAGGCACTGGCGCCGCTCCAGTTCGCCGGCGGCATCTTCGTCATCGCCGCCATTGTGCTTCTCCAGATGCAGCGCGAGCACGACGGTCTTGCGCCGGAGGTGATACGAAACACTGACCGATGATTTTTCTAGATTCCCGCGAAGGCGGGAATGACGTCAGGAAACCTGTTTTTACCCTTGACACTCCCCCCCCCTCTTCCCTATACTCGCCCCGTTTCAAGGCAAGTCGTGTTTTTCCATCCATTACACCAAAAAAGGAGTGAGACCGATGAAAACGCTAAAGTATTTGTTTCTCGTAAGCTTGCTGGTCGCTGTGTTCATTCCCGCAAGCTCTATGGCGGCGAAAGCGCCCGTCGTAATCGGGCTCCAGGGTCCCATTACCGGTCCCTGGGCATACGAAGGGGAAATGGCAAAGCAGTCCTGCGAGATCGCAGCGAAACTGATCAACGACAAGGGCGGCATCCTCGGCGGCAGGATGATCGAACTCCGCGTCGTTGACGATGCGGGCGAACCCAAGACGGGCGCGCTTGCGGCGCAGAAACTGGTGGGACAGAAGGAAGTGGTCGCCGTGGTTTCGACCTACGGCTCCTCGGTATGCGAACCCGCCTCCAACATTTATGAAAAGTACAAAAAGGTGAATATCGGCTACGGTGTCACCGCAGTCAGGCTTACCCAGCGTGACTTCAAGTATTTCTTCCGCACCTGCGGGCGCGACGATTCCCAGGGCAAATTTTTTGCCGACAATGTACCGGCAAAGTTCAACGCGAAGAAAATCGCCATCATGCACGACAACACCGCCTTCGGAAAGGGACTGGCCGAGGATACGGAACGCGCGCTGAAGCCCATGGTTGATGCGGGCAAGGTTCAGATAGTCTACTATGATGCAATCACCCCCGGCGAAAAGGACTTCCGTGTTTCCCTGACGAAGCTGCGGGAAGCGAAGCCCGAAGTATGGTACTACACGGGCTACTATGCCGAGGCGGCGCTCCTGGTGAGCCAGGCCCGTGAAATCGGCGTCACCTGCCCCTTCGTGGGCGGCAACGCGGCCATCAACAACGAGTTCGTAAAAATCGCCGGTCTCGACGTGGCGAAGGGCTGCTACATGACGAACGAGCCGCTGCCCGCCGATCTGCCCTACGACAAGGCGAAGGAATTCCTGAATGCCTACAAGGCAAAGTACGGTGACATTCCCTCGAGCCCCTGGCCGATTTACGCGGCTGATGCGCTCAATATCATTGCCTATACCGTTGACAAGACGGGCTCCATGGACGCGGACAAGCTCGCCGGCTACCTGAGAAAGGATGTCGATGGCGTACCGGGGATTACCGGACCCATTGGGTTCACCGACCAGGGCGACCGTGAAGGTGTGCCGTTCTATATCTATGTGGTCGATGAGAAAGGAAACATCGTGATTTCGAAATAAGTCAGGATTGCCGCACAATCCCCTTATTCGTCAACACGTGAATGGAACACGAAGCAATCTCTCTCCGGACATACGCGGGGGGAGGTTGCTTCGTGCCGTTTATACCACCCCGAGGGGTCTGAAACACCTCCGTTTTGCTTCACCGATTTTACCGGAGTAAGTGCGAGCACCGCATGAGAGTTGCAGTTGAACAGATTATCAACGGCCTCACTATCGGGTCGTTCTACGCGCTCATCGCGCTGGGATACTCGATGGTCTATGGGATATTGAAGCTCATCAATTTCGTCCACGGTGATTTTTTTACTCTCGGCTCCTACCTCGGCTACACCATTCTCATCTTTGCCGCCGCCTTCATCACCGCCCACTTCGGCCTCTGGGGCGGCATAGTATGCGCCATGCTGGTGGCGGCGCTCTGCCTCGCCCTGACGGGTCTTGTCGTTGAACGCATTGCGTACCGGCCCATTTATCCGGCGGGACGACTGCCCGCGGTGGTCTCCGCCCTGGGGGCGTCCATCGTGCTTCAAAACGCCATTATGGTGATCTGGGGTCCGCGCTACCAGGCCTACCCGGCGCCGATGATACCGAATCTGCACCTGCTGTTTTTCGGCATCAACATTACGCTGCTGCAGGTGGTGATTCTCGTCTTTTCCTTCGTCCTCATGGGCATACTGTACTACATCATTCAGAAAACACTTTTCGGTGCGTCGGTACGGGCCATGGCGCTCGACAGGGATACGGCATCACTCATGGGCATTGACTTCAACAGGGTCATTCTCTTCATCTTCACCCTCGGCCCCGCCCTCGGCGCCGTGACGGGTGTCATGGTGGGCATGTACTACCGGCAGATCAGTTTCACCATGGGATGGAATTACGGCCTCAAGGCGTTCACGGCAACCATACTGGGCGGCATCGGCAATATTCCCGGTGCCATGTTCGGCGGCCTTCTCCTCGGCGTCCTCGAAATGCTGGGCGCCGCCTACATATCGGCGGCATGGAAAGACGTGTTCGTATTTATCATCCTGATACTGGTGCTCATCTTCCGTCCCACAGGCATCTTCGGTGAGACCACGGCGGAAAAAGTGTGACCCCATGGACGACAGCAATCCCTCACCGGTCAGACGCCTTCATCTTTACGAGACGATTCTTCTCTTCGCGGTACCAGTGCTTTTTGTCGTCTATCCCTTTGCGGTGAACGACTATTACATCGACATCGGCTTTTACTTCGGCATTTATGCCCTTCTGGGGCTCAGCCTCAATATCGTACTCGGCGAGGTCGGTCTCTTTGACCTGGGGCATGCTGGCTTTTACGCCATCGGCGCCTACACCACAGCAATCCTCAACACAAAACTGGGTGTGCCCGTCATTATTCTTATTCCCGTGAGTGCGCTGGCGGCGGCCCTTTTCGCCTACATCGTGTGCTCTCCCATCATCCATCTGCGCGGCGACTATCTCTGCGTGGTGACCATCGGTATGGGCGAGATCGTACGCCTTGCCCTCATCAACAATTTTCTCGGTCTCACCGGGGGACCGAACGGCGTCTACAACATCGACTTTCCGTCCTTCGGGGGTTCGTTTGTCATCGATTCTTCGATCGAATACTACTTTCTCATATGGATCATCGTCGGAGTCAGCATCGTGGGGCTCATCCGGCTGCAGCATTCACGCATCGGCAGGGCGTGGAACTGCATCCGCGAAGACGAGGTGGCCGCCGGCACCACCGGCATCGACGTACGCTACTATAAGCTCCTCGCCTTCGTTCTTGGCGCGGCGCTCGCGGGAGTGGCGGGAAACATCTACGCGAGCAAGCTCATGGCGGTTTCGCCCGAGAGCTTCACCTTCTGGGAATCATGCATGATGTTCTGCATCATTCTCATCGGCGGGATGGGATCGATCCCCGGCGTCCTCATCGGGGCGGCCTTCATCAGCTTATTTCCTGAGATATTCCGCCCCTTCGCCATGTACCGGATGCTCGTCTTCGGTGTCGTGATGATTCTCATGATGATGTTCCGCCCGGGAGGGGCGTGGCCCCGGAGACGCGGCGGCGCCGACCTTCCCTCGCTCTTTTCACGTATGAGGAAATCCCATGACGGATGAGCGCCGCACCACACACGACGTGGTTCTCGAGACGAAAAAGCTCACAAAGATATTCGGGGGCCTGACCGCCGTTGCCGATTTCGATGCCGACGTACGCGCGGGGGAAATCTACAGCCTCATCGGTCCCAACGGCGCGGGTAAAACCACGGTCTTCAACGTCGTCACCGGCATTTACCGTCCCGATCACGGAAACGTCATTTTCAAGGGAGCTGATATCACCGGAAAAAAGCCCCATGAGATTGTGCGTTTCGGCATTGCCCGGACCTTTCAGAACATCCGCATCTTCCCCCACATGACATGTCTGGAAAACATCATGGCGGGACAGCACTGCCGGACCTCAGCGGGTCTCTGGTCCACGCTCTTCGCCACACCGCAGAAGCACCGGGAGGAGGAAAAAATCCGCGAGACCGCAGAGAGGCGGATACGGCAGGTGGGGCTCGCGCGCTTTCGTGACGAGCTTGCACGAAACATCTCCTACGGCAGTCAGCGCATGCTGGAAATCGCCCGCGCCCTCGCCACGGAGCCGGCGCTCCTCGTCCTCGATGAACCGAGCAGCGGTCTGAACGCGGGAGAGACGGACGCCCTCATGAAATTCCTGCGGGAACTCATCGCCAATGAAAATCTCACCATCCTCCTCATCGAACATGATATGAACGTGGTCATGGGGATTTCCGACCGGGTCGCCGTCATGGACGAGGGAAGGAAAATCGCCGAGGGCCGGCCTGAAGAAATTTACAATGACCCGCGTGTCATCGAAGCATACCTTGGAAGCGAGGACGACTAACCGAATGCCGCTGCTTATTGCCATCGAGGATCTTCACATCACGTACGGCGCCATCGAGGCCCTGAAGGGGGTATCGCTCTCTCTCGACGAAGGTGAAATCGTGGCGGTCCTCGGTGCGAACGGGGCGGGAAAGTCAACACTGCTGAATGCAGTCTCCGGCCTTGTCCCCGTCGCCCGCGGGCGTATCATGTTCAGAGGCGCCCCGCTCAACAACATCCCTCCCCATGAAATCGTCCGGATGGGCGTTTCACAGTCGCCGGAAGGCAGGAAGGTGTTCTCCACGCTTACCGTGGACGAGAATCTCGACCTCGGCGCCTATACGCAGAGGAAGCACATACAGGCGACGGCGAAGGCCAAAGCGCGGGTATTCGAACTCTTCCCCATCCTGAGGGAACGGCACCGCCAGCTCGCCGGCACGCTCTCCGGCGGGGAACAGCAGATGCTCGCCATCGGGCGGGCGCTCATGAGTTCACCGCGCCTGCTCCTCCTTGATGAGCCGTCGCTCGGGCTCGCCCCGATTCTGGTCAACCGGATCTTTACCATCATCCGGGAGATCAACGACCAGGGAACATCCATACTCCTTGTTGAACAGAACGCCCGGAAGGCCCTCTCCCATGCCTCACGCGGATACATTCTCGAAAACGGCTCCCTCTCTATCAGCGGTACGGCGGCGGAGCTGAAATCGAATTCAAAAATCCAGGAGGCGTACCTCGGAGGGTCGGCGATCAGGAAAAGGAGGGGCACCGGGGAATCACCAAAATCCCCGTAACCGGCAGGCGGGCGGGAATCCCATGAAATGTCATATCACCACGGTAGTCCTGATGCTGTTCTTTCTTACGGCGGCTCCGTGCATCGCCGCCCCCATGGCGACGATTCAGAATCCCGATGTCACCATTTTCTTTGCACCCCCCCTTGAGGCGGCGGCCCGGGAACTTGCGGGCAATTACCCGATCCTGCGGGCGGACATGGAGCGGGCGCTCGGCCTGCCGGTCGGCATCTCCCCCACCATCGTCCTCGTAAAGGAAAGGGCCGACTTCGAACGGATGGCCGGAGGAGGCCTGATTGTCGCGTATGCGCTGCCCGGGCGGCAGACAATGGTGATTGACTACTCCCGCGCCAATGTACACCCCTTCACGCTTCCCACCACGGTGAAACATGAACTCTGCCACCTGGCGCTGCACCGGTATGTGGGTATTCCATTTCCCCGGTGGCTCGACGAAGGCATCTGCCAGTGGGCGAGCGAAGGATTCGCCGAGGTTATCACGGGCGATCGGACGACGCTCCTTGCCCGCGCCGCGGCGGCGGGAAACTACATTCCGCTCAATGCCCTTTCAGAAGGATTCCCCCGCAACGACCCGGCGCTTGCCCTCGCCTACGAGGAAAGCAAAAGTTTCGTCGAGTATCTCATTGCGCGGTTCGGCAGGGAGAAAGTCTTTGCCGTCCTCGCAGGGCTCAGAGGCGGGGCTTCCATAGAGAACGCGCTCGATACCTCTTTCTCACGCTCCCTGCCGGAACTCGAAAAGGACTGGCACGGCGATCTCAAGGGCCGCGGCTTCTGGCTTACTTATGTGAGCCAGAGCTTGTATCTCATTCTCTTCGCCGCCGGCGGAGTGATTCTCGTCATCGCGTTCGTCCGCTATATACGGAAGAAGCGGGCCTACCGCGACGATGATGATGACGGCAGCGGAGGAGACGGGATCACCTATCATTAGGCGGGCGGCAGGAACCTGTCGGGTGGAAACCTTCTGCAGAGCCGGAGCTCACACCTCCTCATCGTAGAGGCATTTTCGCAGCTAACGCCGCCCGGATTTCGCCATAACTACATAGAGAGAGGCCGAGACGACGATAATTATGCCGTACACCGTTCGGGTCCAGAAGCCGGACAGGCCTGCGCTGATTATCCCGGCCTCCACGATACCGATAATGATAGCGCCTACACAGGTTCCATATACGCTGCCTTCGCCTCCAAAGACTGAAGTGCCGCCTATAAAAACGGAAGCAAAGACAAGCAGCAGATATCCCTCTCCTTGAGTGGGCCACCAGCTGCCCATTTCAATGCACGCAATAATCCCCGATATGGCACAGAAAAATCCCATGAGTGAGAACGCGGAGATACGTACAAGGCCCACGGGCACGCCCATCTTCAACGCCGTCTCCGTATTGTCGCCGGTAAAACGCAGGGCGTCACCGTATACGTGACGGTTTAATAGAAAACCGACCATGACTGCAATGCCTATAGCCCAGAGAGCCTGTGAGGAAATATGGCCGGCAAGCCTACCGGCAAAGACATGATGCAGGGGAGAATCCTGTATGCCGGAAAGGTCGATGGCGAGGCCGGAACACAGAATCATGATTAAGCCCCTCCAGAAAAACTGGGTGCCGATTGTCGCGATAATGGAAGGTACGCCGATCTTAACCACGATTAATCCGTTTGTCCATCCGATCGCCGTTCCGGCAACCAGAGCCCCGATTATGCTCAAGGCTGAATTTCCAGTAGCTGTCCACAACCAGGAAAAAACAAAGCCACTCATGGCAATGGTCGATGGAAAGCACATGTCCATTTCTCCACACACCACCACCAGTGTCATTCCAATGGCGGGGATGGCGAAAAAGGGGATGGTGGAGAGAAACGACTCGTAGATGCTCCAGCTGAGAAATGTATCGGGGCTTGCCAATATAAACACCACAAGCATGATACAAAGGAGCATGGAGATGGCAAGTTGCATCTTGTAGTGGTACATTAAGGCAATGAAAGGTCGTTTATACATGTAAAATCTCTTGACGGCGGTTAAATGAAATCAGCAACTTTGTAAGGGATTCCAATGTCATTTCATTTTTTGACTCGTCCGCAACAATCTCACCTCGATCCATGACCACACACCGGTCCGCCACGGCAAATACTTGAGCAATGTTGTGGCTTATGAAGATACATGCCTTTCCGGCTTCCTTGATTTTCTTGATGAATCCAAGAACTTTTTCCGTCTCATGAAGAGAGAGCGCAGTGGTCGGTTCATCAAGAATTATAAGATGTGACTGGAAGTACATAGCCCGTCCGATAGCCAGCCCTTGTCTCTCTCCGCCTGACAGAACACTGGCCGGTAAATCAGGATCGAGACCCTCGGCAGGAAGGCCGATGACATTGTGAAGCAGCTTGAGCGTCTCGCGTTTTTCTTCTGCTGCATGGATGAAGCCAAGTCCATTTTTCAGGTGACGGCCTACGAACACATTCCGCCATAAGGGCTGCTTCTCTGCCAGCGCATGATCCTGGTGGACTGTTTCTATCCCGAATCTGCGGGAGCGCGCACCGGAGTAACGCCGGAAATCAATTGTTTCGCCATTGACGCACATCGAACCCGAATCCGGAGGGAAAATACCGGAGATTATTTTTACAAGAGTCGACTTTCCGGCACCATTGTCACCGAGCAGCCCGAGTATCTCATTATCGCCCAGATCGAGACTGACGTCTTTTAAGGCCAGCACGGCGCCGAAGGATTTTGATATGTGATTCAGCCTGAGAATAAAGCTCATCGTGAAATGAATTTGACCGTCGATTTCTGCACTATTACCTCAATTATTGAGGGCGACCCCGCGGAGTCGCCTTTTAACAGCGTTCACGTCTTTGAATAAACTGGACACAACAAAGTCTCAGCGGATTCCCTGTTTTGCAAGGGGTGCCACCATAATAATATTGTTCTTGTCGATCATGCCACCACCCGTATCAATCTCAAACCCGCTGAAGCCATAGCGCTTGCTCATTACAATCTGCACCACGGAGAAATACCCAAGCATGTACGGCTGCATTTCTGAAACCAGGCTCACGTAACCATTCTGGATAGCGGTGGCCGTCGCCGGTGAGAGAGAGAAGCCCGCCACGTAGATTGCCCCGGGACTGATACCGGCGGCCTTCAGAAAGTTCCCCATTTGAGAAGTCAGTGCACCATGGTCAACGATCATCATCCTGCAGTCACGATTGCTGCCTATGTATCCTGCAATGACAGGTATTCCAAGAGAAGAATCCTTGTCTACTTCCTGGTTAATCTCAAAGTAGTCAACCACCATGCCGGCCTTTTCCAACACGTCAATGATGGCCAGAGCTCGTTTGCCACGTTCGGGAAGACGCTTAAGCCCCCATACAAAGACACGGTCGCCCTTTTTCAGACCGGACCGCTTCAGTGCTTCCTGTGTCAGGGCTCTGCCCTGCGTAGTATAATCCGTGCCGATAAAGCCGAAACCATCGGGTTTGTGCTTTCCAAGCGTCTGCGGCAGAGCGGTGTCAATGGATGTAACGACTATGCCCTTGGCAAACGCCTGATCGATCAGCGGTCCATAGGCTGCATCACCCGGCTGACCGAACACGACGATACCATCAGGCGTCGCTGCCACGGCCTTCTTGAAATTGACCAGCATTGTTTCGGGATTCCAATCGGAATACATGAAATTAATCTTGCACCCGAGATCGTTCATGGCGGCTTCAGCCCCCTTCTGCACGATGGTGGAAAATGGCTCACCCGGCGCGCCTCCAGCGTCAAACCAGATGGTCATTCCCTGTCCGCTTCTTGTTGATTGAGCGATGGCGCCAACGGGAAACAGTAAAACAATACTTATGAATAGAATCACCCGTAGAGCTAACACGTGAAATTTACGCATACTACCTCCTTTTCTCAATCTTTTAAAGTGAACCGACCATAGTAGATCGATTTTTGAAAAAGCACATTGTCGATCGTTATAAATCAATTGATATTCATACACATATCTACAAATGAAAATTCATAATGATCTGATCTCAAGAATTTCAACACTGCCTTCCAGGACATCTTTGATCCATTCCCGGATATCGGCCTCAATGCGGAGACAAATCCCGCAATCGGAACTGATGTGTTTCGGAACGGGAATAAGTTTGAAGGGAATCCCCTCCGCTTTCAAAATCTTTTCCGCTTTCAGGGCGTAGCTCACCGATTTGAACAGAATAATATTATATTCTGGAAGCGCGGTCATGGGATGACAAGCCGTCCCGCCCGGCACATGGTCCCGGCTATATCATACATATTGGAGATGGTTCCTGCGCCGACCTTGTCTGAAATCTCAAAGTAGTTGAGACACGTCCCACAGATGAGGATCTCCACACCGTCAGCAGCCAGTTGCACGAGGTCATCCACAACCTCGGAACCGTGCACTGTCAGCTTCACTCCCGTGTTGTAAAAGATGATCGTATCGGGTTTGGTCTCCATCTGGCACAAGGTATGGATAAAAGTCTTGACAAGAACATAACCCAGTTCGCTGTCACCTCGACCCATCCTGTCTTCTGAAAAGACGAGTACGAACGGCCCCCCCTGAATAGTCTCATTCGCGCGCACAACTGAAGACTTTTCATCGGCCATGGTGGTGTCCCCTTTTGACAGACGGATCTGGTATGTGCCATCATCCATTCTTGCCACCTGGATGGTGCAGCTGAGCTTACTCGCCATACGTTTGATATTTTCAACGGCAGTATTGTTATCTACAATAACGAGAATATCATCATGAACCTCGATTGCCTTCTTTGCCAAAAGAACGGGCTGCGGACAAGCCAGCCCTCGTGCATCAACAGTTTCAATGTGTTTCATAAATCGTTCCTCCGTATTTAATAACCGACCGCAAGGGACAGCCTCTTTTACTGATTTGATATACGGCATCGACAGCCGAATGAACTTGCCCGTCAGTATTGAAGTAACCGAAGCTGAATCGTATGGTTCCCAAGGGATATGATCCTATCGTTTTATGAGCCGACGGCGCGCAATGCAACCCCGGCCTTGACAGGATATCAAACTGCTCATCCAGTTCCAGGGCGGCTTCTCCCGGATCGACACCATCGACGGTAAATGAAACCACAGGTATTCGGTCGCATCTGTCCCGGCAGCCGTAAACCCTTATTCCCGGTATGGATGTGATGCCTTCGATGAAGAGTGATGTCAGCTGCTCTTCCCTGGCCCTGATTTCTTCAATTCCTTTCTTGAGAACAAAGTTCACCCCGCCTCCAAGCCCGGCTATGCCCCCGGTATTCATTGTGCCCGATTCATAGCAATCAGGCATGAAGTCCGGCTGCTCCTCAAACTCGGAACGACTCCCGGTTCCACCCATAAGAATCGGCGTAATATTTCGCTCGAG
>JAPLJO010000079.1 GCA_026388515.1 Deltaproteobacteria bacterium
CGGGAGCACCGTCGTCGGCACGGCGGAAATGGGTGATGCCATTGTGAAGTGCATTATAACGGAGTAAGGAGATCAATCTCATGCGGAGAATGTCATTCAGTCTTATCGTAATCGGCATTGCATCAGTCGTGCTGCTGCTCCCGTTTCACAACGCCTATGGCTGAGCGGGATTTTCGCTGACCGTGGAAGTCAGCTCCGATGGCGGCGGTGTGGTGCAGATCGGTGACGCAACTGCAACGGACAATCACCTATTCACTAAAACATACACGGAGCCAACCGAAGTCACCATGACCGCAGTACCCGATGAAGGTTATGAATTTGAATATTACCTGATAAACGGGTCAAAAAACAGCGATGCCATAGTCCCGTTAAAAGTGGACTGTGTCATCAGTGTGGAGGCCAGGTTTAAATCAACATCCGATGATACCGGATCAGGTGATGATGGCGGCGGGTGTTTCACACGCACCATTATGCGCTGACAGCAGGCATCTAACGGAAATAAAAAGTTGGGGCTCTACCGAATTGCTTTGTTTTCAGTTTACACTTTACGTACCGCCGCGTTTTTTCCTCAGGTAAGGCACCAACCCCCCCGCATCGACAAGCTCTCTCATGAATGCGGGGATGGGGTGGGTGGAAAAAACCGCACCGTCACTTTCCCTTTTGATCTCTCCCGTGGCAATATCTACGGTTACCCTGTCAGCGGCGGTGAGTGCCCGTGCCGCCTCGCTTGATTCGAGAAGGGGAAATCCGATATTGAAGGAGTTCCGGTAAAATATCCTGGCAAAGCTCTCCGCTATAATGACCTTTATCCCCGAGGCTTTAAGCGCAAGCGGGGCGTGCTCCCGGGAAGAGCCGCAGCCGAAATTTTTTCCTGCCACGAGTATGTCCCCCACTGTCGCTTCGCGGGAGAATTCCGGCCTCACATCGGCAAAGCAGTGGGCCGCCAGTTCCTTCCCGTCGGACACGTTGAGATAGCGTGCGGGAATAATGAGGTCCGTATCCACGTCGTCGCCGAACTTCCAGATTTTTCCCGGTTTGTCTCCAGTCATTATTCCCCTTCTAATTTGGACGTCGTTATTCTAATCATTACCCTTGGACCTTCAATCCTTTAATTCTCGTGGATCCCCTATTCTTCCCAGCACCGCCGATGCCGCAGCCACCGCCGGGTTTGAGAGGTACACTTCGCTTTCCGGATGCCCCATACGGCCGATGAAATTCCGGTTCGTCGTCGAGACTGCCCTTTCGCCTGAGGCCAGAATCCCCAGATGTCCGCCCAGGCACGGCCCGCAGCACGGAGGTCCTATCACGGCGCCCGCATCGATAAATGTTTCAATAATACCCTCACGAAGGGCCCGCAAGTAAATTGCCGGTGACCCCGGAATTACTATCAATCGTATGCCTTTCGCGGCTTTTTTACCTTTCAGCACCGATGCCGCCTCGCGCAGGTCCTCATACCAGCCGTTGGTGCAGGAGCCTATGAAAACCTGGTCAACCGGCACTGTGCCAACCTTCGAGACGGGGCGGACGTTTGCCGGTGAATGGGGAAACGCTACCTGGGGTTCCAGCCCGTCGAGCGGTATCGCTATCACCCGGCTGTACACGGCGTCGGCGTCGCTGGTGAAATACCCCGCTTCCGGTCCCGATGTTTCTTTCACGTACGTCTTTGTGATGTCATCAGGCTCGAAGATGCCGTTTTTCGCCCCCGCTTCCACCGCCATGTTCGCTATGGTGAAGCGGTGATGCATGGCCATCCCACGCACTGCGGAACCGCCGAATTCGAGCGCCGAATAGAGTGCCCCTTCAACGCCTATCATGCCAATGGTGAAAAGAATGAGATCCTTTCCCCCCACAAAAGGCTGCAAGCGCCCCGTGTACTCGACACGAATCGTGGGCGGTACCTTGAGCCAGATGAACCCGGTGGCCAGAACTGCACCGAGATCGGTGCTTCCCACCCCCGATGAAAAGGCGCCGAGCGCCCCATAGGTGCAGGTATGGCTGTCGGCGCCCACCACCACCTGACCGGGTCCGACAAGCCCCCTCTCGGGCAGGATGACATGTTCAATGCCGGCATCCCCCGATTCATAGTAATGACGAATGCCCTGCAGGCGAGCGAAGCCGCGCATCTTTTTTACCTGCTCGGCAGAGGCGATATCCTTGTTGGGAACGAAATGGTCGGCGACGAGAATGATTTTCTCCTTGTCGAAGACCTCTACGGCGCCGATTTCCCGGAAAGTCTCTATGGCAAGCGGTGCGGTAATATCGTTGGCAAGGGCGCGGTCAACGGTGACTTCAATGATATCCCCCGGAGAAACCCGGCCGAGGCCGGCATGAGCGGCGAGTATTTTTTCCGTAATGGTCATTCCCATGGCACTACCCCGCGGCATTCCGCAGCCGATCGTATTTTCTTTTCTTACTAAATAACGGCGAACATCTCAATGTCATTTCCCCGTCAATCTTCTTCTCAATGAGCCATGTAAAGGGCGCCATGCGATTTACGCACCCGTCGAGGACTTCGCGCCCGCGAAGGTCTTCAACGACTCCACCCTGTTCAACGCGTTGATATATGCCTTCGCCGAGGCGACGATGACGTCCGGATCGGCACCCCTTCCCGCCACGATACGGTCGTTGTACTTTATCTGCACGGAGACGACCCCAAGGGCATCGATTCCTTCGGTGACGGCGTTTACCTGGTATTTGAGAAGACGATGGCCGGTCTTCGTCAGCTTCCGTATCGTCGTGTAGGTGGCATCCACGGGACCCACGCCGAAGTTCGCATCCTGCACCGGCTTCCCGTCGATTTCCATTTTCACCGTCGCCGTGGGAATCGCCACGTTACCGCATGTAACGCTGAGGTAGAGGAGTTTATACTTTTCCGGCGCGCGGAATATATCCTCGGTCACAATCGTCACGAGGTCGTCATCGAAAATCTCCTTTTTGATATCGGCGATTACCTTGAACCGCCGGAACACCGTGTCGATTTCATCTTTCGAGAGATCAAATCCCATTTTCTTCAGTTTTTCCCGTATGGCGTGGCGGCCGGAATGTTTTCCGAGGACGATATGGGAATCCGCGATTCCCACCGATTCCGGTTTCATGATTTCATAGGTCATCCGGTCCCTCGCAAGCCCTGCCTGGTGAATGCCCGATTCATGGGCGAAGGCATTCGCGCCGACAATCGCCTTGTTCGGCTGCACCGGAATGCCCGTAATGTCGGTAAGAAGCTTCGATGTCGGATAGAGCTGCCGTGTGCGTATGCCGGTTTCGAATCCGAGGACATCTTTCCGGGTTTCCAGCGCCATCACGATTTCCTCAAGCGATGCGTTCCCCGCCCTTTCTCCGATACCGTTTATGGTGCACTCAACCTGGCGCGCCCCGTTCTTCAGCGCGGAAAGCGAATTCGCCACTGCCATGCCGAGGTCGTCATGACAATGAACCGCAATGACGGCGTTCCCGATATTTTTTACTTCTGAGACAAGAAAGGCGATAAGCTCGCCGTATTCATCAGGAGTTGTGTATCCCACCGTATCGGGAATGTTCACCGTCGTGGCTCCGCATTCTATCACCGCCTCGACAACCTCACAGAGAAACTTCCGGTCCGTACGGGTGGCGTCCTGCGCGGAGAATTCCACGTTACGCGTATATTCCCAGGCATGGCGCACCGCCTCGCATGCCCTCGTGAGGACTTGCTTCCTTGTCATGTGAAGAAGATGCTTGATATGGATGTCCGAGGTTGAAATGAAGGTATGAATTCGTGGTTTCGCGGCATCCTTGATCGCCTTCCACGCCCTGTCAATATCGCCACGATCCGTTCTCGCAAGAGCGGCGACCTGCGCATGGGTAAGCGCCCGGGCGATCTGCCGGACCGAGATGAAGTCACCCTCCGACGCCACGGGAAAACCGGCTTCGATTATATCGACATGCAGCTTTTCAAGCTGCCTCGCGAAGCGGACCTTTTCTTCCGGGTTCATGGTGAAACCAGGAGACTGCTCTCCATCCCGGAGTGTGGTATCGAAGATGAGTATCTTTTCCTTTCGTGGTGTCATGGTGACCTCCTTCATTACAAAAATAAAAAAGCCACGGGGTTACCGCCCATGGCCTTCAGTTGCGTCTATTGAGAGTCAATCAGCGCCTGAAAACGAGGGGCTCCTGTACGGAACGAAGGCAAAGGATGCCGTCCATTATACGTGTGTCACAGTTCAGGTTGCTGATGATAACCGGGTGCTTCATATCCACGTCCTTTCAACGGGCCGCGATGCTAATAGAAAAAGGAATCCCCGTCAATCATTTATTTCAGAGGTGCCTTCTCTTTGCTCAGCTTATACTGGATGCTGTCCACGAGGGCATACCAGCTCGCCTCGATGATGTTCGTCGAGACACCAATGGTCGTCCATGCTTCATCGTTATCGCGTGATTCAAGAAGCACCCGCACCTTTGCCGCCGTCCCCTCGCTTCCCTCGAGTATTCTCACCTTGAAGTCCACCAGATGCATTTCCTCAACCTGGGGATAGAATTTTATAAGCGCCTTCCGGAGCGCGTTGTCGAGGGCGTTTACCGGCCCGTTTCCCTCCGCCGCGGTGATTTCTTGCTCGTCACCGACGGTGATCTTGATCATGGCCTGCGACCGCGAAGCGGTCTCGTGTGCTTTTTCATCGATCACGTGGAAGAGTTCAAGGGTGAAAGGTTCCTTGAACTCGCCGATGGCCTTCTTGATGAGAACCGAGAGCGACCCGTCCGCCGCGTCGAACTGGTACCCCTCGTTTTCCATTTTTTTGATTTCCCGCACAATTTTTTTCCCGATGCCCCGGTGCTCATCGAGGTTGATGCCGAATTCCTTCGCCTTGTAGGCGATGTTGCTCTTCCCCGAAAGGTCGGATACCAGCACCCGGCGCTGATTGCCCACCAACTCCGGATCGATGTGCTCGTAGGCGACGGGGTTCTTGGTGATTGCGTTCACGTGAACCCCTCCCTTGTGGGCGAAGGCGCTGCGCCCCAGCTCGCCGTAACCGTTGACCGTACCGTGGACCATCCTGATCCCGCAGTCCACGGCGGCAAGCGTCGTGGCGGCGGCGAGTCCGCAGTCATTGTGGGCGTGGATACCCAGGTGGTCGCCCGGCAGCACTGTCATCACTTTCTCGATTGCAGCGATGGCGTCGCGCGTCAGCGTTCCCCCGTTCGTGTCGCAGAGCACAATCATGTCGGCGCCTCCCCTGCGGGCGGCTTCCACCGTCTGCATCGCATAGGCGGAATTATGCTTGAATCCATCGAAGAAATGTTCAGCGTCGAAGATGACCTCTTTCCCCTTTGACTTCAGGTAGCGGACCGAGTCCTCGATGGACCGCAGATTATCCTCAAGCGATATGCCGAGAATATCCGTGGCGTGGAGGTCCCAGCTCTTGCCGAAAATGGTCACGGCGGGAGTCTCCGCCTCCAGCAGGGCCTGGAAATCCCGGCACTCGTCGGGTGGAACGTCCGGTTTCTTGGTGCTTCCGAATGCGGTGAGACGGGCATTCGCAAAGTTCACGTCCCGCGCCATTTTGAAAAAGCGGCGATCCCGCGGATTTGAGCCGGGCCAGCCTCCCTCGATGTAGTGAAACCCCATTTCATCGAGCCGCCGTGCGATTCTCAGCTTGTCCTCGGCGGAAAAGCTTATCTGGTCCCCCTGCGTGCCGTCCCGAAGGGTGGTGTCGTAAATAATTACATCCCATGTCTTCATATCGTCGCTCCAAAAAAAATCCGTTACCGGGTGTGAACCTGATAACGGATTTTTGATTTTTTATTTTCTTTGGACCTCTAATCCATTATCAGGCCGTATATGTCCCCCCGATAATAATGATGCCGGATATGATGATAATGGAGATAAGGTTCATGCGCTTCATGGCTTTTCTTTCGTGATAACTACACTAAAGGGCAGGCCGACATTTGTCAATAAAAAAGTGCCCCTCACAGATATGACCTCGCTCCCGCATAGTGCTCATCGTAATACCTCTCGGAGAGGGAATCCGTGCGCACGTGCGCGCCCTGCGACGGCGCATGGATGAACGTATCGCTACCGATGTAAATCCCCACATGGGAAACCCTGGTGCCGCGTTTTGTTTTGAAAAAGACGAGATCGCCCACCGAGAGGTTCCGTCGCGGGATGACCGTTCCTTCGTTGAACTGTTCCTCCGAGGTGCGTGGCAGATCGAGCCCGTTCAGGCGGTACACCGCCATGGCGAGCCCACTGCAGTCGAATCCTTCGTCGGGAGATTCCCCGCCCCACCGGTACGGTACTCCCATGAAGGTATGCGCGGTTTGGACGATCTGCCCCCTGAGATCGCCTTCCGTCATATGCCTGCCCGGCGCGGCGGGATAATCCTCCGGCCGGACCACATAGTACACACCGATGGTCCCCTGGGATTTCAGCCGCTCCGCTTCTTTCAGCGCCATTTCCTTCGTTGCATAATTTCCGAAACGGACACGGTAGAGACCCGTATCGGACTTGTAGTAATAGGCCTCGAGACCTCTGCCGTTCAGCAGGTCCGTCAGGCGGGAGGCGTTATCCACCTCGGCAAAGGCGCCGACCTGGATTGTATAACCAAGCATCGGGAGAACTTTTTTCTCTCCCGTGTCATAGTACTTGAGCTTTTCCCCGCGGGTCCCCGCACAGCCCGCAATCACGAGTATACAGAGAATTGCGGCGACGCCGGCCGCAACGCGGGAGACGCGCTCCGGGCCTTCCCGAGGAGGGAATAAAAAAAAGAAAGGAGGATGTTTCAATGCATTCATCTTTTTCACTAAAGGATCTTGTATTTCGTTACTGCAGCAATCGAAGCGGGGGCGAATCACTCAGAGCGGAAGAGACCGGATACCGATGAACTTTTCGATCCTTCCGATGCCGTGGAAGATCGCCGGCGGCATATTCATCCTGATGCCGAAGAGCCTCCATGTGATCAGTTCGAGGACGATGCCCGTCTCGCGTTCCGTATCCATGTATGCAAAATCCGCGGACATTGGAAATGATCTCAGTTTCCCCCTTACATAGACAGGACATCCCGCGTCGACAAGCTTCTTCGCCCACATATCCACATCATCCACCATGAATCCCAGGTGCTGGACCACCACGCGGCCCTCCGCATCAAGGCTTCTCCGGTAAAAGTCCGATCCCTCTCCCGGTTCGAGAAGCTCCAGTTCGATCCCCCCGTGATAGGCGATTCCCAGCTTCCCCTTGAACCCTCGGTCTGAGTCGCGCTCGCGCCAGAGTATCGGGCTCCCTGTGGCGATAAAAAAAGGGCCGATGCCGCGTTTTTCCAGCACCGCGGCTGCCTTCTCCACGTCGGGAACGACAAGACCGAGCTGGTGAATCGGCGGCAGTTCAAACTTTCTCCTGAAATCCCCCGCTATACCGTTGGCGGCCCCTGCGAAATCCGCTGCCGCAAAAAGATCGTCCAGCATCACCTTCGATGTGTCCATTGTGTCCCCCTTTTTGTGTACGTATTTTCACTTTTAATGAATTATTGACCGGGTATCTTTTTCGTTCGTCCAAGCCGCTTTTTGCATAAATCCTCACTCTTCAAGAAATCCCTCGATGACCGCTGCCGCCGAGGCAACCCATGCCCCGAAACGCTCATATCGCTCCCGGCCTTCCTTCCGGCCATGGGCGCCGCTTTCTTCCATGCCGAAGAAAAAGACGGTGACAGGAGCGGAGTACACCTCCTCCAGCAGTTTTACCGTCCGTTCCTTTCTTGCAATCACCGCTTCGATGATACCGTAGGCGTCCCCCTCCTGCTCATTGAAACCAAAGTCATCCACGAGGAGAATATTTTCCACCCCTTCCGGCGCATATCTCGACGCAAGCATTTCCCAGAATTTTTTCTCCGACTTGTGAACACCCATGTCGGCGGAATTGGCAATTATGAAAGCCCCCTTCGGGAGCCGGTCGCGTGAGGAATCCATGCATTTCACTGCGGTAATTCCAATCTCGTCGAGATAACGCGCGATGTGTCCCGTCGCTTCTGCATAGTGGTCCGTTGCAATAACAACCGTTCCGGCAAAGCCGGATGAGATCCTTTTCAATACCGGTACCCACAGGCGGTCGATGCGTGAATGTGTCATGTAGCTTTCCACGAAACGGGAGACGGCATCGCGGACTGCTGAATCCTGTATTGTCCCCGGTGTACGCGCGCGCACTTTCCTTCTCACCGCTTCCGTATAGGTTATCCCTGTGGTGCTTGCCTCATGCCAGGTAGGGCCCACAATCCCGCTCCAGAAGATTTCAGGGCTTACTACGCCGCAGGCCGCAAGGCCTGACCGCCCGAGTTCTTCAGTGAGCACATCGGAACGGCCGAAGTGGACGGAAGAGATGCTGAGGGTGCCCGAGTAATCGAGGAGGATAAGTTTTTCCTTTTCCATCAGCGCCTCCCGCGATTTGAGAGAACATTCGTGATGAGTGCCGAGAGTTCCTTCGCCGCACCGAAGGGGTCAGGCACCGCACAGATTGCGGAGACCACCGCGACGCAATCGGCCCCGGCAAGAATCGCCTTTCCCGCATTCGCGGCATTGAGGCCGCCGATTGCCACAAGCGTGTGTCGTGAACAGGCCCTTATTTTCGAAATGCCTTCGAGCCCCCAAATGCCCTTTGTGTCGGTCTTCGTCGGTGTTGCAAATACGGGACTGATACCGAGGTACGATACATCCATCTCCTCGGCCCGTTCGACATCCTCCCACGTCTCCACGGAGAGACCGATGATTGCCCCGGACCCCATCAGTGCCCTCGCCATTGAATAGGGCATGTCATCCTGCCCGATATGAACGCCGCCGGCCCCTGCGGCAAGAGCCACATCAACCCGGTCATTGATGATGAGGGGCACCCCGTAAGGAAGAAGTTGTTCTTTTATTCGCTTTGCCTCCTCGATGAACGCACGGGTGGAAAGCTCCTTTTCCCTGAGCTGCACGTATGATACGCCACCTCTGACCGCCTGGAGCACCACGTCTTCAAGCGGGCGGTTGACGCATAAGGTGCGATCAGTGACGAGGTAGAGCCCTTTCATCATTCCTCCACCTTCATGAGACGGGTGATATCCTCTTCGACAAGACAAAAGAGCGCATCGATAAAATTCACCTGCATGCTGCCCGTCCCGGCGGATCGTGCGGCGGCGATTTCTCCTGCGATTCCCATCACCGTCATGGCGTGTGCCGCGGCCAGGTGATAATCGCGATTGACGGCGGCAAAGGCCCCGCAGAGTGCGCTCGCGGCGCACCCCATGCCCGTCACCCTCGTCATCAGCGGATGGCCGTTTCGAACTTTCAGGACGCCGCTGCCGGATACCACGTAGTCTACGGCACCGCTCACACAGACGACGACGCCCGTCTCTGCGGAAAGCCTGCGCGCCGCTTCAAGCGCGTCCACGGAAGCCGCCTGCGATTCGACTCCCTTTGTCCGCACCTCGACCCTTCCCGCCGCCATTATTTCAGAGGCGTTCCCCCGTATGACGGCGGGCTTCATGGATCGAACCATCTCCTGCGCCGTCTCAGTGCGATACCGGGTCGCACCGGCACCCACGGGATCGAGTACCACCGGTATTCCACGATTCGCCGCCCTTGCGGCAGCCTTCATCATGGATCTCACCCAGTGGTTCGAGAGGGTTCCTATATTGATGACAAGTGCGCTCGCGATATCAACGATATCATCCATTTCCTCTTCCGCATGGGCCATGATGGGAGCGGCGCCCAGGGCAAGGAGTACGTTCGCCGTCGAATTCATCACTACGTAGTTGGTGATGTTATGAACGAGAGGGGCACTTTCTCTGATAGTGACAATGTCGGACCAGATGCCGGATGCGGTAACTTTCATGTGACTTTTTCTCCCTCCGCATGTTCTCCCGCCCGCGGGCTGCAGTTGGAACGGGGCCCTGACTGCCCATGATCCCAGACGGTGCAGCCAGTATGGGCAAGGCTCTCTCTTTTGTCAATATGATTGCAGATGCGCACCCCTTGAACATACCGCATTTTCATCACTCGACTTCTTCACCGCCGATATGTGTAATTTCCCGGAAGAACTTTTTGTGGTAGAGTTGATGCATGAACTATCTCTTCCTGCACTTCGAGACACCATGAAAACCGTCATCATCAAAGCGGGCCGCGAAAACTCCTTGAAGAGGTTTCATCCCTGGGTTTTTTCAGGGTCTGTAAAGTCGGCGGAGCAATCGCTCACGCCGGGTGACACCGTTGATGTCGTCGCCTCCGACGGCACCTGGCTTGCCCGGGGCTCCTTCTCGCCGCACTCCCAGATCCGCATCCGGCTGTGGTCCTTTGATGCTCATGAAGAGATCTCGGCTACTTTTTTCAGAAACCGCCTTGAACGTGCCATCGGGATGCGTGAACCCTTCTACGCAGGCGGAGAGGTCACGGCACTCCGGCTTGTGAATGCAGAATCGGACGGCCTGCCCGGTCTCATCGTCGACCGGTATGGTGAGTATCTCGTCTGCCAGTTTCTCTCGGCCGGCGCCGACCGATGGAAGCAGCATATTGCCGAAGCGCTCCATACGCTCCTGCCGGTCCGGGGAATCTACGAGCGGTCGGACACAGAGGCACGCACCAGGGAAGGCCTCAAATCCTCCACGGGGGTGCTCCTGGGAGAAGACCCTCCCGGGTTGGTGGAAATCCGGGAACATGACCTGCGATTTCACGTCGATCTGCGAAGCGGCCACAAGACCGGATTCTATCTCGACCAGCGCGACAACCGGGCGCTCATGCCTTTCTTCACCGAACGGAAGGAAGTGCTCAACTGCTTCGCCTATACCGGCGGGTTCGGTATCTGCGCGCAGAAGGCCGGCGCCTCCGCGGTGACCCACATCGAAACCTCAAAGAGCGCCCTTGAGCTCGCACGCATGAATGCCGCGCTGAACGGCCTTTCCGAAAACGCCGTCTATCTCGAGGACGACGTATTCACCGCGCTCCGCGCCTTCAGGGACAGAGGCCGCACCTTCGATGTCATCATTCTCGATCCGCCGAAGTTCGTCTCTTCCTCGCGCCAGATCATACAGGGAGGCCGCGGCTACAAGGACATCAATCTTCTCGCCCTTAAGCTGCTGCGCAAAGGTGGCTGTCTCTTTACCTTTTCCTGTTCCGCCCATGTGGAACCGCCGCTTTTCTACAAGATTGTCGCCGACGCGGCAGTCGATGCACGACGCGACGTCCGGATCATCCGGTACCTCTTTCAGTCGGAGGACCATCCGGTCTCGCTCTATTTTCCCGAAGGCCTGTATCTCAAGGGGCTCATCTGCCGCGTGTGGTGAGAACCGCACCGGCACACACGCTCAGGGCGCCGCATTCCAGAGGAGCGTTTTCACATCCACCTTTTTCCTGATGAGCCCGTACGCGCGAGCGAAATCGGCGAGGGCCTGCCATCGCGCCGGGTCATGCCGCTGGTCTCTCGCATAGAGGGGAAGGGTCACGGCGAATGCCTTTTCCTCAAGCGGACGCGGCGCCTCGGGAACCGCTGCAAAGTACACTTCAAGAGCCTTTGCGGGATTCTCCCTGGTCTTTGCAATGGCACGGTCAACGGCACGGACAAACCCGGAAAGGTCACCCCTCTTTTCAGCGAGTGTACGCGGCCCGCTTATGAAGACCAGTTCGTCGTAATCGGGAATGCCCCATTCGGTGAGTTCGAAATATCCCGCCGCGTAGCCCTTTTCAGACAGCTCCACCACCTCATAATTCTTGTACGGCCCCATGACGGCATCGACTTTGCCCGCGACGAGCGATTGAATGATTGCAAATCCCACGTTCACGGGCCGGTACCGCCCGATGCCGTTTTTTTTCGCGAAGGCCTCCATCAGGATATCCATCATGCCCGGTACGGTATAGCCGACGGTTTTCCCGGTGAGGTCCTTCGGCGTTTCGATACCCTTTCCCCTGAGAAAGAGAAGCACGCTAAGCGGGTGTTCAACGAGCCTCCCTATTACCTTGATGGCAAGACCCTCTGAAGCCCCCATGACCGCCTGCGGCGCATAGGAGACTGCGATATCCACATTGTCGGAGGCCGCGAGTTTCAGGGCATCCGTCGTTGACGAAGGGTTCAGTATCTCCACCTCGATTCCCTCTTTCGCAAAGAACCCCTCGCCTGCCGCCACGTACAGGGGCAGATGGTCGATATTGGGAAACCAGTCCAGCATGAGGGTGAGCCTGCGGGCGGCCTGTGCGGGATGGGCCGCCACAATAAGCATAACGACAAGTATCGCTGTGATGCCGTGTCGAATGATCACTTTCATTATCCCTCCTCCTCTCCCGCGGGTGCGGGACTCATTGATGCCAGTCGATTACCCTGCGCTCCAGGTACCCGACACCTGCCCACATGCCGAGCCCCATCGCCGAGAGCCAGAGTATGGCGGCAAAGACCATGTCGACGGCAAGGCGTGCGTTTGCCTGTATCATGATGTAGCCCAGGCCCCTCTGGGCGCCCACCCATTCCCCGATGACGGCGCCGATAGTGGCGACTGCGACACCCACCTTCAGCCCGGCGAAAAAGAAGGGAAGCGCCCACGGCCAGTACAGCAGCCGCCATGTCTTCCTGAAGTCCGAACCCATGAGCACAAAAAGCCTGATGTAGTCGTGGCCGCAGTTTTTATAGCCTTCCAGCAGGCTCACCGTGATGGGGAAAAAGATTATAATCGCCGCCATGAGCACCTTGCTCGCAATACCGTAGCCGAGCCAGATGACAAGAAGCGGCGCCAGAGCGAAGACGGGGATTGCCTGGGACGCCACGAGAAACGGGGAGAGCGCACGTTCGAGCGACCGGTGCATGAACATGAACGTGGCCAGTGGAATCGCGATGAGAAGAGCGAGGATGATGCCGAGTACAATTTCCAGGGCCGTTACCGCCGCGTGGGGTAAAAGGATGGGTGCGCTCAAGATCGCCACCTGAATAATCCGCGAAGGTACTGGAAGAATAAAATCCGGCACGGCGAATATCCTGCACGCCGTCTCCCAGAAGACGAGAATACACACCACCATCACTGCGGCGATGATATTATATCGCTTCACGGACGACCTCCTGCTCCATCCCGTAAAACAGCTGCTCTTTGGTTTTCAGGAGTTCCGGGTCATCACCCCTTCGCGGCTTCGGGGTGCCGGGCACATAACGCTCCCGCACGGACATTGGGAATCGCGAGAGTACCAGCACCTCATCGGCAAGGAGAAGCGCCTCCTCCACGTCATGAGTGATCATGACGATGGTTTTTCCGAATTCAATCTGAAGGAGGAGCAGGAGTGACTGGAGACTCCGCCTCGTAATCGCATCGAGCGCGGAGAGCGGCTCATCAAGCAGCACCAGCTCATGTTCGAACATGAGGGTGCGCACCAGCGCACAGCGCTGCCGCATGCCGCCTGACACCCTGCCGGGAATATATTCCTCGAAACCGGAAAGGCCCAGCCGCGTGAAAAGGGCCCGTGCCTTTGCCTGTGCATACGGAGTCATGCCCGCAATGATCGCCGGAAGAAGCGCATTTTCGATGAGGGAGAGCCAGGGGAGGAGGAGATCCTTCTGCTGCATGTAGGCAGCTTTTCCCCTCAGATGGGGGACGGCATCACCCCGCCACGTGATGTCACCGCCGTCTTTCGGCACGATTCCCGTGAGTACGTCGAAGAAGGTGCTTTTGCCGCAGCCCGACGGTCCCACAAGCGCGGTAAAACTCCCCCGGGGCACGGTGAGGCTAAACCCGTCAAAGACAACCAGGCTATTAAAGCTTTTTTTGAGGTTTGTTACGCAAAGCATTGTTATCAGATAAATAATTGTAAAGCAGCATTGTCACAAGTTTGACGGCATCTCCTCCATTTTTTCCACGGCGCTTTTCAGTTCCCGGACATAGGCGCCATGGCTCCTTTCCCTGAAAACGGGGGCGAGATGATTCGTCGGACCATTCCCTTCTCCTATGTGAAGGGCAAACCGGATGGCCCAAGTGATATATTCCTTCGCCCGCTTCACCGCTTCGAGCACCGTCATCTCCTGCGCGAGACCCGTCGCAATTGCGGACGACAGCGTGCAGCCCGTTCCATGAGTGTCTTTCGTGGCAATCCGCAGCGCGGAAAGCTCATGAAAATTGCTTCCGTCAAAGAGCACATCGAGGGCATCGCCTCCCACCATGTGTCCGCCTTTTATATAGACATGCCGCGGTCCCATCGCATTGATACGCACCGCCGCCCGCTTCATATCATCGAGAGAGCGGATGGGTATGCCTGCAAGCTCCTCCGCCTCGGGTGTGTTGGGGGTGACCACACAGGCCAGGGGCAAAAGCTCCCTCACGAGAGTTTCTTTCGCGTCATCCCGGATCAGCTTTGCACCCCCCTTGGCAACCATCACGGGGTCTACGACGAGCCTTGTCACCTTCCAGGTTCTTATCATCTCCGCTACCGCCCCGATAATCTCCGAGGAGGCAAGCATGCCGGTTTTCGCCGCATCGATACCGATATCACCCGCGACGGAATTGAACTGCAGCTTCACAAACTCGACGGGTATCTCATGGATGCCCTGCACACCGAGTGTGTTCTGCGCCGTAAGCGCCGTCACCACGCTCATGCCGAACCCGCCGAGGGCGGTGATTGTCTTCAGGTCCGCCTGTATCCCCGCGCCGCCGCCGGAGTCCGAACCGGCAATGGTAAGCACCTTCCTTATTTCCATCATCTATGCCACCTCCCCGAAAAATCTCACGACCAGCAGATGCCCCGACTTCACCGCAATCGTACCGGTCGCTCCCGAGAGCCTGTTGCTGATGCCGCAGGGAACTCCGATTCTCAAGACCGCATCAGCAAGGGGATATTCAAATCCCCCGAGGGTTATTCCCGAAACCTCGGGGGTTAGCGGGAGCAGTGAGACCGTGTCTCCCGGCGTTCCCCTTATTTCGCGGCGATCCTTCACGATGAAGAGTTCGCACGCCTCATCGCGGATCACTGCATCCACGCCGCACTCGCCCGCCATGACAAGGAGTGAGATATTCGCCAGTGTATGGTCAATGCGCCCGCCGAGGGCGCCCAGAATGACGACGTAATCGGGTTTCATTTCAAGAGCGCGCGCGAGGGCAAGCTCCGTATCCGTTTCATCCTTGTGCACG
>JAPLJO010000024.1 GCA_026388515.1 Deltaproteobacteria bacterium
GCCCCCCTGTTTTCAGGAAAGAATCTCAACATTACCTATCTTCCCATCAACGAAGAAATCGAGAGTGCCGGCACACTGCTCCCCGTGAGGGTCATTGAAGAGCTCATCAGAAGGTCATCCCACCGGGTTATCATCAACCGCTGCACCTGCCGCGACGCCCGGGACTGCCATCACCATCCCGTCGAGTACGGGTGCACGCTTCTCGGCGAGGGAACCCGCGAGATAGACCCCCGGATTGCCCGCCATGTATCAAAAGAAGAGGCGATTGCCCATCTGCACCGGACCATCGAAGACGGCCTCGTTCCAATGGCGGGGCGGGTCAAGCTCGATAATTTGATCTGGGGTGTCCGCGACCGCGGCAAACTCCTCACCGTCTGCCACTGCTGCCACTGCTGCTGCACGCTCTGGACGTCGGGGAAATACCTCCCGCCCGAAGCGGCCCGCTCAATGGTGCCGCTCAAGGGGCTCCGTATGAGCGTCGACCATGCGCGATGCACGCATTGCGGTACCTGCATCGACCAATGCCACATGGCGGCCATCTCCCTCGTTGACGGAAAAATCACCCATGACGCCGTGAAGTGCATCGGCTGCGGAAGGTGCGTGACGGTATGCCCGAAGAGGGCGGTGACTCCTGAAATTGACGATCTCGAAGAAGCCATACGGGAAATGACGGAGCGCATCGGCAAACTGGCCGATGTTGCCTGAAGAATATCCGAAACACGGGGGTGCACCTGTGTGTGCCCGGTGAGGGACGCAGGACTCGAAGTTTTCGCCGGTTCTGAAACCCCATGTGCAGGTAACGATTTCCGGAATTCGATTTCATACTGTAGGAGGAATGACATGCTCGGCAAAAGGCTCTTCTGGGATGCGCTGATGTTCGGTGCCATTATGCTCTGGGTGGCGGTAATCGTTGCGGGGTCGCAGCTCTTTGAAAGCACGGGAGGAAAGGCGCTTCTGCCCGTCGCCCTTCTCCTCATGCACTGCGGCGAGTTTCCTCTGTCGTCGGGCATCGGAAAGGCAAAAGGGCTTTCCATGTTTCATACGTTCATCCACACGGCAGTCTTCGGATTCACCTGGTGGGTGCCGCTGAAAAAAGGTGTCATCGATCGTTAGCGGGACATGTCCCGGAGAAATACCGCGCCGCCCCACCGCGGAAGGAGATACGGGGAATGATGAATTTTCTCAAATACGGACCGCCCAGAAAGATGGTGAAGGCGATGCTCATGCTTTCATGGCCCCTTATGATTGCGGCCAAGAAGCTGAACAACTACCCCATCGTGAAGTGGGTTATCAACCCTTTTTTCGCCTACCCCTGGAACGAGGTCACGATGCTGCCCATCAGCGAGGCAGCCGTTCCCCCGGAAAGCATCATCCTCCCCCGCCGCGTCGTGGAACGGTTCGTTGCCGAGGTGGATGACCTTTTCATTCTCGACGAGTGCATCTGCCGCAGCAAGGAAGGGTGCAATGAGCATCCCACCGACATCGGCTGCATGGCTCTGGGGCCGGGCATTGCCAGAATGCACCCGTCCCATGGCCGCACAGTAACGAAGGAAGAAGCCATCGCCCACGTCCAAAAGGCCGCGAAGGCGGGACTTGTCGCCAGTGTCGCGCACGTGTGGATTGATCCTGTGGCCTTCGGACTCACGCGCTTTCATAACCTCATGTTCATCTGTTTCTGCTGCGACTGCTGCTGTCTCTACCGAACCTACATGACGGACCGCGGCCCCAACCTCGAGCGGGGATTACAGAAGCTTCCCGGCATCAGCGTGACCGTTGATGCTGCAAAGTGCACCGGATGCGGTATGTGCGTGGACCGGTGTTTCGCCGCCGCCATGACGATGAACGGGGGGGCCGCCGCCCCCGGTGAAAGCTGCAAGGGGTGCGGGCGCTGCGTGGAGCTCTGCCCCGAGGGGGCCGTCACGCTCCGGATCGAGAATGAAAATAAACTCTACCGCCAGCTCATCGGCCGCGTAAAAGAGGTGGCTGATATCTGGCAGGGGGCTCCCCCGCGTGCCTGAGCCTGAAGTTCCAGGTTCATGAGCGCGCCGGCCCCTTCAGCATGAGCTGCCGCCTTCCTTAGTATTCACTGGCAAAGACCCTTAAAATTTGTTAATGATACCACCTCATTTCTTGAAGGAAAGGAGACGAGGGGTGGATAAAACCGCGAGATTGATTATCGACGGCACAACCTATGAACTCCCCGTCATTACCGGCACCGAAGGGGACCGGGCCATTGATGTGTCGAAGCTCCGGGAAAAGGCCGGCATCATCACCTTCGATCCTGGATTTGCCAACACGGGAGTCTGCAGGAGCAGCATTACGTTCCTCGATGGTGAGCAGGGCATCCTGCGCCACCGGGGAATCCCGATCGAGCAACTGGCGGAGCACTCCACATTTGTTGAAACGTCCTATCTCCTTATCGAGGGAGACCTTCCAACAAAGGACGTGCTTGAGAACATCTCGGAACTCCTGAACGAGCATTCTCTGGTGCACGAGGACATGCTCGATTTCTTCGAGCACTATCCTCCCCGCTCCCATCCCATGGGAATACTCTCCTCGATGGTGAATACGCTACGTGCCTTTTATCCCGAGCTGCGGGAACGCGACCGGGAGGAGGAAATGCGGCTCACTTTTACGAGGCTGCTTTCCAAATTGCGGACGCTGGCGGCCGCCTCATACCGGATATCCAGGGGACACCGTGTGGTCTACCCGCGCCACGACCTGAAGTACTGTGCGAACTTTCTGAACATGATGTTCGACTCGCCGGTGAAACCCTACGTGATTCATCCCGACGTGGCTCGGGCGCTTGAGGTGTTCTGGATTCTTCACGCCGACCACGAGCAGAACTGTTCCACCGCAGCCGTGCGCCTCGTGGGAAGCGCCGGTGCGAACGTCTACGCCGCCGTATCAGCGGGCATCAGCGCGCTCTGGGGCCGCTTCCACGGCGGGGCGAACCAGGCGGTCGTGGAGATGCTCCAGGAAATCTACAACGAGGGCGGCGACGTGCAGCCATTCATCGACCGGGCAAAGGCAAAGAACGACCCCTACCGGCTCATGGGCTTCGGCCACCGTATCTACAAGACCTATGACCCGCGGGTACCTATCATGGAGAAAACCTGCGACAGGCTGCTCGCCAGTCTCAAACGGCAGGACCCGCTGCTTGATATCGCACAGCGGCTCCGTGAAGCAGCGGAGAAGGACCCCTATTTCAGCGACCACGGCCTCTACGTCAACGTGGACTTCTACGCCGGCATCGTACTGCGGGCAATCGGCATTCCCCTTGAGATGTTCCCCGTCATGTTCGCCATCGGGAGACTGCCGGGATGGATAAGCCAGTGGAAGGAAAGCCTCGACGACCCACAGCGGAAACTGTACCGGCCGCGCCAGGTCTACACGGGGCTCTTCGAGCGGAATTATGTCCCCATCGATGAACGTGGGAAAAAGATGCGCGAGTGGGCGTGATTGTCCTTACAGATTGTTCCTGATGAAGTCTATCGCACGCCTGAAAATCAGAAGACCCATACCCTCTTCGGGGAGCGTCTCCCTGGTCCAGCGCGGATGGTTGGTATAGTGGAGGTATGCCTCCGGATGGGGCATCAGTCCGAAGAGACGGCCCGACTCATCGCAGATACCCGCAATGGCATCGACCGAGCCGTTGGGATTGGCGGGATATTCCATGACGGGTTCGCCTGATACACCGCTGCTGTACTGCACCACCACCTGCTGCTGCGCATGAAGCCTCTTCAGAACCTCACCGTCACGGGCGATAAATTTCCCCTCGCCGTGGCGGACGGGGAAATAGAGCCCTTCGATTCCCTTCGTGAAGATACAGCGGCTCCGGGGATTCACCCCAAGATACACCCACCGGTCCTCGAAACGTCCCGAATCGTTGAAGGTCAGTGTCACCCGCTGGGTGGCGTAGTCGCCGTCAAAGGCGGGCAGCAGCCCAAGCTTGACCATGAGCTGAAACCCGTTGCAGACGCCGAGAATGAGCTTGCCGTCCCTGATGAACCTGGCGAGCTGATCGCTCACTTTTTCGTCCGTGCCCCGGATGGAGGCGTTCATGATCCGATGGGCGCCCGCTTTGGCCGAACCGAGGTCGTCGCCGTCGAGGAAGCCGCCGGGAAGATTGAGAAAGTCGTAGTCATCGAGGCGCTTTCTTCCCGCGAGGAGTTCACTCACGTAGACGATATCGACCACGTCGGAACCGGCGAGCCGGCAGGCATGCGCCATTTCCATCTCGCAGTTCGTGCCGTTTCCCGTGAGTACGATTGATCGAACGTGACGTGCCATTGTTACCTTGATGGCTTTGTAAAAAGTCCATTTTCTGCGTTGCGCTTCATTCCTCGAAATTTGCGCGCCTTGAAGCTGGAGCTTTTTACTTTGCCATCCCCATCCTATCTTTTGACGAAATCGTCAACCTTAACCTGAAAAAAGCCCCCCCTCAGAATCTGAGGGGCCGCTGCCATGAATTCTTCAGTTCGTGAATATCCTCTGAGATGATTACATTCCCGCCGAGCCCGGTGACGCGGAAAGCGCCGGCGGCCGTGACGGTCCCGATCCCCGCCCACACATGCCCTTCCATGCACGTCTCAAACCGTTCCCGTAATTCGGGATGCACGGTAACGACAAACCTGCTCTGGGACTCGGAAAAGAGGAGATGATCGTTTCTCGCCACATCGCGGGCGGGCACGGCCCGCAAATCTATTGTCATCCCCAGGCCGCCGGCAAATGCCGTCTCGGCGAGCGCGACACCGAGGCCGCCGTCGGAGCAGTCGTGACACGACGCGACGAGCCCGTGCTCGATGGCACGGCTGAGCGCGTCATAAAGCGCCTTCGCGCGTGCCGCATTCACCACGGGAACACTATTCCCCACGAAGCCGTGATGGGCGAACCACTCCGAGCCGCCCAGCTCGTTTTGCGTCTCCCCCAAAACGTAGACAAGGTCGCCCTCCCGCTTCGCGTCCATCGTGACTGCCTTCCTGACATCGTCCATTTTCCCCATGACCGAAAAGAGGAGTGTCGGCGGAATGGATATTTTCACCTCGCCGATGATGTAGTCGTTCTTCATGCTGTCCTTCCCGGAGATGCAGGGAACGCCGTAGGCCACCGTGTAGTCATAGAGGGCCTGATTCGCCCTCACCAGCTGGGCAAGCTTGTACTTCCCGTCTCGCGTCTTCTCCGATTCCACGGGATCGCACCAGCAAAAGTTGTCGATACCGGCAAGACGCGCCGGCGACGCGCCCACGGCAACGGCGTTTCTGACTGCCTCGTCGATGGCGCAGGCCGCCATGTGGTAGGTATCGATATCGCCGTAACGGGGGCAGATGCCGTTCGCCACAACCACGCCCTCGAAGGAATCCAGCACCGGGCGTATCACCGCGGCATCGCCCGGACCATCGTTCACCGCACCGACGAGCGGCTTCACCACGCTTCCTCCCTGGACCTCGTGGTCATACTGCCTGACGACGGATTCCTTGCTGCAGATATTGAGCCGCGAGAGCATCGCTTTCAATGCGGCGCCCATATCCCCGGGTTCCGGGAAATCGGGCTCCGGGTAGCGCGGGGGAACCCACTTTGCCGCGAGGCGCATCTGGGGCAGCCCGTCGTGGAGAAAGGCCATGTCGAGCAAGGCAACAGTGGCATCGCCGTAGCGTACATGGAACTTCCCCGAGCCGGTGAAGGTCCCCAGGACGGTCGCCTCCACGTCCATCTCGGCGGCAAGCGAGAGAAATCCGTCGATTGATTCGGGCGGCACGGCAAGGCTCATGCGCTCCTGGGCTTCGGATATGAGAATCTCCCAGGGCTTCAGCCCCGCGTACTTGAGGGGCGCTTTTTTCAGATCGATTTCACAGCCCCCGGAAAGGCGCGCCATCTCCCCCACCGAGGAGGAGAGGCCGCCGGCGCCGTTGTCGGTAATGGCGCGGTAGAGGCCCCGGTCCCGTGCCTGGAGGAGGAAATCGGTCATTTTGTTCTGCGTGATGGGGTCGCCGATCTGGACAGCCGTGACGGGCGAACCTTCGTGGAGTTCCTCAGAGGAGAAAGTGGCGCCGTGAATGCCGTCCTTGCCGATTCTCCCCCCGGTCATGACGATGAAGTCGCCCGGTTTGATTTCCTTCGTGTGGGAAGGCTCGCCTCTCACGGTGGCGGGCATGATGCCTCCGGTGCCGCAGTAGACAAGCGGTTTCCCCAGGTACCGTTCGTCAAAGACGATGCACCCGTTGACCGTGGGGATGCCGCTCTTGTTGCCGCCGTGCTCCACGCCCTCGCGGACCCCCTCGTAGATGCGGCGGGGATGGAGGATGCGTTTCGGAAGGGGCTTGTCATAGAAAGGTGAGGCGAAGCAGAAGACATCGGTATTGAAAATCAGTTTCGATCCTTTCCCGGTGCCGAAGGGATCGCGGTTGACTCCCACGATTCCCGTCAGCGCCCCGCCGTACGGGTCAAGGGCCGAAGGGGTATTGTGGGTCTCCACCTTGAAGACCAGGCTGTACCGGTTGTTGAAGGCGATGACGCCGGCATTGTCGACAAAGACCGAGAGACACCAGTCGTACGGGACGAGGGATTTTCGTATCTTTTCCGTCGAGCCTCGTATGAAGGTCTTGAAGAGGGAGTCTATGACGGTGACGCCGCCCTTTTCATCTTCGCAGGTGATGAGCGCGTTGAATATCTTGTGCTTGCAGTGCTCGGACCAGGTCTGGGCGAGCGATTCCAGTTCCACATCGGTTATCTTCGATGTGAGCCCGACGTTCCCGCGCTCCCGGATCACCGACTCCCGCAGGAAGTAGTCCCGTATTACCTTCATCTCCTCCACGGTGAGCGCAAGCACGCGCCCCGCACTTATCTCCTGGAGGACGCGGTCATCCACGTTGAGATCAATCACTTCCGTCGCCGGGTCGTCCTCGATGACGACCCTCGGCACATAGGGCCCGCTCCCGCGCTTTGGGTCCCAATCGCGGGCGGGTATGATTTCGTAATGCTGGATGAGGCCGTTGGCGAGCAGCCCCGAGGCGATGCGCTCCACGTGAGCGCCGTCGAGCCGTCCGGTAAGGCAGTACTGCCGCGACGTAAACACGCCGGCCTCCCGCCCCCGTCCCAGAAGGAGCCGGACCGCCTCCGCCGCCGTTTTCCCCACGTTATCCGTCACGCCGGGCCTGAAGCCCACTTCGATGAGCCAGTTGAAAGAACGCGCCGCAGGTTTGTCAATCGTAAAATACTGGATGACGGGATCGGAGAAGGGACCGCCTGCAATGGCCGCAAGCTCCTCCGGCGAGAGGTCGCCTTCGATGGTATAGACCTCCACGGTCCGGACGTCCGCCACCTCGATGCCGAGGTGCTCGACGATTTTCCGCTTCGTCTTTTCCCCGAGGGCGTCCCGAATCCCTTCTCTGAATCCTACTTCGATTCTGTGAATCATAAAGTGATGATCTCGCAAAAAAGCGTAATCCTTTTTTGTGTCATTCCCTAGGGCGGGAATCCGGCTCTCACTGCAATGAAGCGCGACGCGGAAGAGTGACTCTGTACGAAGCCGGCACGATTGATTGCAAGAGAGGCGATTCTATATCACCAATCCGGCGGCGTTGACAATACCAAATTCCCGGCGCGAGACGGATTTTGTGCGACGCCCGCGCACTTCCGGACTGCAACATCTAACTCTTCACCGGCTCCATAATAAGAACAAGAATGGGCAATGGAAAGAAAAGATTTATTTGTATTGAATCTGATACCCTACAACTAAACAAAATCATAGCGCGATTAAGTTTGTCGAGCCTCATGGCGCACTTACCAGTGGAAACATGCGATAGCCATTCCCCAAATTCCACTAATGCGATTAGCGAAACGGAGATCCTGTCTGTTCATCAAAATGACAAAGTGGAGCAATGATACAATATGTCATACAGAATATGCTCTTGATATTATCATAATTAGGTGATAGCATAACACGTATTTTATCCGGAGGTGTAGAAATGCCAATAATTAAGCCTATATCCAGTCTTCGAAATCAAACACGAGAAATTGCCGCAATGTGTCATGAGCACGATGGACCTATTTATCTGACTAAGAACGGTGAGGGAAATCTCGTTGTTATGAGCATCGATCATTATGAAAAACTCATAGCAAGAGTGGATCTCTTTGGAAAGCTTGCTGTTGCACAAGCCCAAGCAGCATCCGGAGAAATAGGACTTACGCACGCGCAAGTTGTTAAAAAGCTCAGGCAGCACTTGCATGACAAATAAATATACCCTTCGCTACCTACCTGTTGCGTATGACGACCTCATTGCGATATTCGACTGGATTGTCAACGATAGTCCGGCCAATGCAGCAGCCTTCATAGAAGCCGTTGATCAACGTATCGGCAATCTAAGAAATTATCCATTCCTTGGCCACGTACCGCATGATGATAAACTCAAAAATGCAGGATACCGCATACTTGTTCTGGAATCCTATCTTGTATTCTACATCGTCCGTGGCAAAACTGTTGAAATACATCGTATTATTCACGGTTCCCGTAATTTAGAAGATCTCATCTAAATGCCTTGAACGTTTCCTTCCAAAACTAACACGGGTGAATGCGACCACAGATTACATTTGTCAACTCACATTGGCACTTGCATACTTGTTGATTCACTTTCTAAAAAAGGATGGAATCTATAAGAAAGCCATTCCAATCATCTTGTAGAAATCAATGTTGAAAGAATCTGGGATTCAGAACACAGATATTGTTATTTATCCAGAGCTCCTAACGGACTTTGGGCAATTGTAAGTACAAGGCAGCTCAACGGATCGATTGTCTCCATATAAACACTCTCAGTGAAATTGACAATTTTCAAAAATGTCAGCGAGAGAAAATGAAAGAACGCTGGTTCCCAGCAATCAATGATGAGTATCTTGCATTCAATGGCAGCAACTGCATTTACCAACTTTGCAAATGAGCACATAATAAAATCCTTGTTTGGCACATCTCAATTGTTCATTGTCTTCTGCAATATATCACTCAATAATGAACTCAATATGAAAAACAGGCCCACGACGTCATTCGGCTGTCCATTCTTTCCGTGAAATGTTGAATATAACAGTAGAAAGTGGATTCAAGGACTCCAGGAAGTTGTTATCTCTCCGGCACGACCCGAATGACGGTTATCTCGGGGGGCGACCCAAGGCGGACAGGCGGACCCCACGTCCCGGCACCCCGGCTCACGTAAATCTGCGAACCCCGGGGAAGAGCAAAAAGGCCGACGTTATAGCGATACCTGATACGGGTGAGAAAACCGAAGGGAAAGATCTGTCCTCCGTGGGTATGTCCCGAGAGCTGGAGATCGAAATGACCGCAGGCGGAGTCCCTGACGTCAGGCTGGTGCTTGAGAAGAAGTGAAAAGGGGGCACGGGGCATGCCCCCGAGAAGATCATCCTCCGGTATATTCTCATACCACCCGTAGAGACGGCCCGTGGGGTCATCAACCCCGGCAATGGATATCACTCCGGGAATCGAGATCGTCTCACCCCGGAGCACACGGAATCCCGACGCGGCGGCGAATCGCATTGCCTTTGCGATCCCCGCAAAGTATTCGTGATTCCCGGGGACAAGATATTTTCCGTACCGCGGCGTGACTGAGGCGAGAAGTTCCGCCGGCTTCTCCAGGTGTATCCGTATCTCCCCGTCCACGAGGTCGCCGGTACAGACGACGATATCGGGATTCTCGGCGCGAATGAGCGTGACAATTCGCCGCACCATTTTCTCCCCCACCAGGATTCCGAGATGCAGGTCCGATATCTGGCAGATGGTGAGTATCCCGTCACTGACGGATCGCCCGGAAGTCTCAATAGTGAGGCGCCGGACACGCACGCGGGATGCCCGCACCATGCCGTAGAGCAGCGATGCCGCCGTAATGAGAAAGGCATATACCGTCGCGGAGGGCTCGGGAAGCACACATGCACCGATTTCTCCGCCGGCATAGGAGTATGCCAGATCGAGCATAAATCCTGTCATATCCAGTACAATAAGAAAGGAAAAGAGAAGAAAGACAGCGCCCATCCAGACATAGCCGGAGACGGCCGCAAGCCGGGCGGCGGCTTCAAATCCACTTCTCTCAAGAAACCGGACGGCAACAGGCATGGGCACCATGAGGACCATCAGGAGGATGATGCCCGTCGCGGCAGGCCCCGCCATCGCAAAGGCATTCGCGACGCGCAGATATAGAAACACATGCACACCGCCATACACCAGGAAGAAAAGGGAAAGAAACACAATGACGGCGCCGAAAGAAGGGGCGCCGGAAGGAGCGGGCATATGGTCGCTTGATGCGGGTTTCATGGGGGAGACGATCTCACCTGCTGCCCGGGAGCGTAAGGGGCCTGCCCCTACCTCAGCATGCCGAGAAACACACCGCCGGCGATGGCGGCGCCGATGGCACCGGCGACATTGGGCCCCATGGCATGCATGAGAAGATAGTTCTGCTTATTTTCCTTCTGGCCCATGATCTGGACCACCCTGGCCGACATCGGAACGGCCGACACACCGGCGGCGCCTATCATGGGATTGATTTTTTCCCTGAGAAAGAGATTCATGATTTTGGCAAGGATGACACCCGCCGCCGCCGCACTGGCGAAGGAGACAACTCCCAGGATGAGGATCATGAGCGTCCGGGGCTGAAGGAAGTTTTCCGTCGGCATCGCGGTGCCGATGGTGAGGGTGAGCAGAATGGTGATGATATCGACAAAGGTCGTCTGTGCCGTGTGATTCAGCCTTTCAGTGACCCCGCTCTCCCTGAAGAGATTGCCCACCATGAAACACCCGATGAGCGGGGCCGAGAAGGGAACGCACAGAATAATGATAATGGTGGAGACAAGGGGGAAGAGAATCTTCTCGGTCCTCGAGACCTTTCTCATCTGGGGCTTCATGTAGATTGACCGCTCTTTCTTCGTGGTGAGAAGTCTGATGACCGGCGGTAGAATGAGGGGCACCAGCGCCATGTAGGAGTAGCAGGCAACGGCCGTTGCCCCGATGATATGGGGGGCGAGGATTGACGTGACGTATATCGTCGTGGGCCCCTCGGCGCCGCCGATGATGCCGATGGAGGCCGCCTCGGGAAGCGAAAAACCCGAGATAATCGCCAGAAAAAAGGCGAAGTAAACCCCGAACTGCGCCGCCGCGCCGAGGAGCAGCGTCCTCGGATTGGCAAGCATGGGACCGAAGTCGGTCAGCGCCCCCAGGCATAAAAACATGAGCGGCGGCAGTATCTGCCACATGATGCCGTACTTGAAGAATATGGAGAAAAGCCCCAGCGGCCTTGTGGGGTGGAGATTCTGATTGGTCTGCTCCGTGGTAATGACGCGGGCGAGTACATCGCCTTCCTTCACCTCCGCTCCCGGTGCAACGGCGAGGGACCCGATGCGTCCGTAGACGGGGATCTTCACCTCGGAGCCGTCAATGATAATGAGGATGCTTTCCCTTCCGAAGCGGTCGCCCTCGTGGAGACGCACCTCCGTCACGGTTCCCCCGCGGGGCGCCTTCATGAGGAGCTCATAATCCATGAGCCCTCCCAGCGGAAGGTTGACGAGGATGATGCCGAACCCGATGGGAACCAGGAGCAGGGGTTCCATTTTTTTCCCGACGGCGAGATAGACAAGACCGAGCCCGATGAATATCATCAGGATGTTGCCCCAGTACAAGTGCTGAAAACCGCTTTCCATAAGACCGAACATCACGTCACCCCCGCACACGCGACTAAGAACAGGCAGGCTGTCCCCACCCTACTTCCGCAAGTCGCCCTTCTCGATCCGCTCAACGACGAGCCTCGTCGCCGTGACGGCAACGCCGAGCAGGATAAGAATGAGGAAGACCAGCGTAAATCCGCCGAATGAAATCCTGCATGCCAGTGTCCAGTCAATCATGGTTTCTCTCCCATCCCCGCGGTATTTTTATGGATAACGGCTGCACTTGTAACATAGACGAAGGGGCAAGTAAATCCCGAAGGAATCAGTTCCTTTGCAGCCCCAAACATGGTATGAGCGTGGCCGTGATGGGAATACATCGGGAGGAGACGACCCTATGAGCTTGGAAGTACGTGCCCCCATGCCGGGAAGTATCGTGGACATTCTTGTGAAAGTGGGTGACAGGGTAAAGGAAGAGGATGAGCTCATCATTCTGGAAGCGATGAAAATGGAAAATCCCATCTTCGCACCCGCAGACGGCGTGGTGAAGGAAATCAAAGTGAAAATAAAGGATGTGGTTGAAGTGGATCAGGTGCTCCTCATCCTGGAGTAATGCACGTCCCTGCCTCGCATCCCGCCTCAGGTCCCATCGGTTTCCGCAAGCAGCCCGACGAGTTCCGCTCCGAACTGCGCCACCTTCTGCGGCGACAGGATGGTCATTCCCGCCAGGTCTTCAATAGTGGAGACATCACTGCCAGCCAGCGCCACTAAATCATGGTCGGAAACTAGCATGAATCTTGGCTTGTCCGTCTTCCGGGCCTTGTGGAAGCGCCACCGGTAGAGACGCTGAAGGCACCTTCGCCCGCGGTCGTCAAGATCGTCCGCACCCCTCACCCTCATATAACCCCTGGGATCAAATTTTTTATCGGACCAGCGCGCGGCAGCGACGGCGCTGAAGGAGGTCCTTGCCTTCTCTTCAAGGCGGGCGCGTACGAGCAGGTCCATGAGCACATTGTAGAGCTCGATGAGATATATCGTGTCCTGCGAGGCGTAGGAGAGCTGTTCACCGGTGAGGGGGCGCCGGTCCCACCGTGAACGCTGGAGATGTTTTCGTTTTGAGAGCGCAACCCCCAGAAAATCCTCCAGCAGCGATGAAAGCGAGAGGCGCGCGCTGCCGAGAATGGCCCCTGCACGCTCCGTATCGAAGATGTTCGTGAAGGTGAATCCGAAATCACGGTTCATCAGGCGTATGTCGTTGACGCCAGCATGAAGCACCTTCACGACGCGGGGATCACCGCACACCTCCCCGATGAATGAAATGTCCAGGCTGTCGAGCGGGTCGATAAGATAGGTAAACTCGGGGGTGCTTATCTGGATGAGGCAGAGTTTCTCCCGGAAGTACCGGAGCGAGTCGTATTCGGTGTCGATGCCGACAGTCGCGGCGGCTCCTATCTCGCGGCGGGCGCGATCGAGTTTTTTCTCAGTGTCGACAAAAAGCCAGCCATCACTCATCCTTCCGGGTCCTTTCCGGGAAATCCCGCCTGATGTCCCTGCGCGCAGAGGGCATCATGTCGCGGGCGGCGCCATTGCGCGTTTCTTTGTGAGCAGGTACCGGGGAAGGCGGGGCGCCAGCCAGCGGAGATAACGACGGTACTGCTGCCGGTCAATTGAGGTTTCGAGATATTTATCAACGGCCGCCGTATCGGCGGAGAGCACTTTATAGAAGGTGCCCGGCGAATTGTAGATGATCTTCGCGGAGAGGAGGGCATAGAAGAGGTTGCTGCCGAAATCACGCCTGCAGAGTTTCGGGTAGCGCGCGAGCGCGCTACCCTTCTTCCCTCCCGCACACGCGTCAGCCACCACGCCCGCCGCAATCTGGCCGGAACGTATGGCATAGGCAATGCCTTCACCGGTGAGGGGATCCACGAATCCCGCCGCATCACCGCAGAGAAGGACCCTTGATGACGCGACCGTCCGCGTGATTCCCCCGACGGGAATGAGATGTCCGCGGATACGGGAGCGGGAGACAAATCCGTGCTTCCGTAGAAATTCTCCCATCACCTCCTTCGGCTTTACTGCGACGGATGCGAATGAACCGATGCCGACGGAGTAGTACCCGTCGTGGGGGAAAATCCACCCGTACCCCATGGCGACGGCATCGAAGTGAATCTCGATGATATCGGGAAGACGTGCGCTGATAATGTCGTTCCTCTCCTCGATTTCGGTCACCAGGCAGATGCCGAACTCGTCTTTTGCGTCCCTTCTTCTCACACGGTATTTCAGCGTGCCCTGCGCCCCCTCGGCGATGACGGCGAACCGTGCGCGGTATGCCCCTGCGGTCGTGCGAACCGACACATGATCGTCAGATTCCTCGAAGTCGAGGACCCTCTCCTCCATCCGCACGTCGAGCCCCGCCTCGCGGGCCTTTCCGAGAAGATACTCATCAAAGGCGCTTCTCGATACGATGATCCCGAGCCTCCGGTCAAGTGTCCGCTCGAAGCACTGATCCCTGACAAAGAGTCTCCCGCCTTTTATTTCCCGTTCCCGGATCGAGGGAGGAATCTCGAAATCGAGAGAGGCAAGCGCCCGCTCGGAGACCGCGCCGGCGCACGGCTTGTAGCGGGGGAACCTGCTTTTTTCGATAAGCAGCGTCGAAAGCCCCCTCAAGGCAGCGGCCCTGCCCGCCGATGCCCCTGCGGGACCGCCGCCCGCGATTATCAGATCATACTCCACAACGCTCTCCGTAGTCTCGCAAAGTGGCGGTATGGTACCACAGTCGCCCCGTGGTGAAAAGTTTTCATGTGTGGTGGAATGATGGATGGTATTTGACAAAGACGGGGAATCGTGTATATCAACGTCACTGGCGGCATGCCGTCTTTTCGGTACACTATTTGACGAGGTGCATATGGGACATCACAAGAAGATAGAACGGGAAAAGGAACTGGACAGGCAGCGCAGGAGAAGAAAGAAGAGACTGAAAGTCAAAGCAAAAGCGGCGCGCGTTAAAAAACACGTGTAACGCGGGAGCATCAATTCTCTTCCGCGTCATGATGCCGCATCAATACCACCGGCCCTCATTTCAGTGAAACCCCGTCATGAGGAGGGTATCGCCGTGATTCACGAAATTCTCATCCCCACCGATGGATCGGAATACAGCGCCACCGCCGTCGAGTACGGCATGTACCTGGCATCGGTCTTCAAGGCACGGCTCACGGGTCTCAGCATCATCGATCTGAAGATCATCCAGGGGCCGCTCTTCGATGACATCTCCGGATTCATGGGAATTTCCCCCGCCCAGGAGTGTCTTCCCCTTATTGAGCGCGGGCTGAATGAGCGGGCCGACGGGATTCTCTCGGACTTCGAGGAGCGCTGTAAAAAGGCGGGCCTCACCCCGGTCACAAAGAAAATCACGGGAATCGTCGACGAGGTCATCATCCGGGAAGGAGAGAAGGCGGACCTGATACTGCTCGCCCAGCGCGGAGAGCACTACCCCTTCGCGCGGGGCGGCCTTTTAGGGTCCACCTCTGAGGCGGTGGTGCGCAAGGCGGGGAAACCGGTCCTCATCACACCCTTCACCTTCAGGGAAATCAGACGCGTGGGACTCGCCTGCGATGGCAGCACCGCCTCGGACAGGGCGCTTCATATGGCCGCCGGGTTATGCAACGAGACGGACTGGCCGCTCTCGGCGCTCTTCGTGACGGGGAACCAGGAACGCGCCGAGCAGATGAAGCGGCATATTCTGTCCTCTGCCGACTGCCGCAACGTCGCGTGCAGCGTCACGGTACGAGACGGAAAGGAAGAACAGGAAATCATCCATTTTACGAAGGAAGGAACCATCGACCTCCTCGTGATGGGGGCCTATGGCCACAGCAGGATCCGTGAGTTGATTCTCGGCAGTACCACCTCGTACGTCATCAGGAAGAGCGAAATTCCCGTCCTCATGGTACGCTAAAGGAGTTTTTCCACGCGGGACTTCATGAAGTCGATGACATCGTCACGCGTGAGATCGTACTGTATCGGCGTGATTGACACCATGCCCCGCGAAAGCGCGGTCGCATCGGATTCAGCGTGTTCCCCCTCCGCAACAAAGGTCTCCCCGGCAAGCCAGAAATAGGTGTTGTTTCGCGGGTCCGTCCTCCGCTCGAAGGCCTCCACAAGGCGTGCCGACCCCTGGCGCGTGACCGCGACACCGGCAATTCTGTCCTCCGGAAGATCGGGGATATTCACGTTGAGGGTAATCTCATGATTGAATTTATGAAGGATCATGAATGACGCCAGCTTCCGGGCAAACCGCGCCGCGAAGGAAAAGTCGGCGTCACTGCTCCGTGAATCAAGAGAGACGGCAAGCGCAGAGACCCCGAGGATCGATCCTTCCGTCGCCGCCGAGACGGTTCCCGAATAAATCAGGTTCGTCCCGACGTTGGCCCCCCGGTTGATGCCGGAGACGACCAGGTCCACCGGGCCGCCCGCCAGTTCCCGTATTCCCAGTTTCACGCAGTCCGCCGGGGTGCCCGCCACGGCATAGCCATAGAATCGGCCCTCACGTTTGACCGCCCGCACCATCAGCGGGCGGGAGAGCGTGATGGCATGCCCCACTGCGCTCTGCTCCGTTTCGGGGGCGACGATAAGGCACTCCGCATCCTGCGAGAGCTCCCGAAAGAGGGCACACAGTCCCTCTGCATAGATTCCGTCGTCGTTCGTCAGTAGAAATCGCATTGCTCCGTCACTCCGGATAGAGTTGAACTATTTTACCTTCCTGTACCGTAAGAATATACGGGGTCTTCCGCGCCTCGCCTGTTCCGGGAAAAGACGTCTCCCCCGTCACGCCCCTGAAGCCTGCAAGACCGGCGAGGGCATCCCGCATGGCGCTTCTCGTCTTGACATTCCCTTCTCTTACGATGGTCACCATCATTGCCGCCGAGTCGTACGCAAGCGCCTCCACGTCGCCCGGCTCGCGGTGACAGGCGGCGTAATACCTCTCGACGAACCGCACGACCTCCGTGTCGGGGCTCCCCGCAAAAAAGGCATCGGTGAAGACGGCGCCCTCGACGTAGTTCGGCTCCTGCGCGAGAAGCTCCGGCGAATTCCATCCGTTCGTGCCGAGAAGCCTGATACCCGTCACGTCGTAGAACGCGAGCTGCGGCGCGATCATCAGGATTCTTTCATAGGAATCTGGAATAAAGAGGGCCTCGAAATCGATGCGGGGTTTCACCGATTCATGCACCTTTCCACCTGGAGGCTGGAGACCGCCAAGCATCTTGATCTCCGTGCCGAAATCAGTCTGCCCGGGCGCGTAGGAGACAACGTCGCGCATCTGCCCTCCCCGCGCTGCAACCTCTTTCCTGAAAAGAACCGCCATCTCCTCACCCAGCGGGTCGCGGGGATACATGACGGCAAACGTCGAAATGCCGAGGTTGCGGAGGGCGAACCGCACCAGCGTTTCAATCTGCATGGAGGCGGTGAGATAGTTCCGGAATACATATTCACCGGCCCGGGTGATGTCTTCGCGGTGCGTGAGGGTGATGATGGGAATTCCCATTTCCTGTGCCTTCTTCGCCGCTTCCAGTGAAGCCGTCCCTCCCATGGGGCCGATGATTCCGATCACCCGCTCTTCGCCGGCCAGTTTTTCCACCGCCTTCCGGGCTGTCAGCGGATCATCTCCCGAGTCCTCCACGATGACTTCGACGGCAGTCCCTTTGTCCGGATTGAAGACCCCGGAGGCAAACAATACCGCATCGAGCGCCCTGTTCCCGTATGAGGCGAACCTTCCCGTAAGGGGAAGTATGCACCCGATGGCGCGGCCCCCCGCCGCCTCGTACCGTTCAACGGCGGCCCGCGGTGTATCCTTGACATCAGCACAGGTGTAGCCGGGATGCCGGGCACGGAGTACGCCGTTGTAGTACTCCGCCTTTGCACCGTTCTTTTTCTTTTCATACGACGCCGCGAGGGCGCAGAGAATGGAAGGATAGGGATCGCGGTTTTCATACATTTCAAGGAGCTTTTCAAGCTGTTCAACAGGAAGTGATCGCGCAATTAACCGTTCCGCTTTCTCTTTCGCCCGCACCCTGAAATCCGTCGCCGCGCCTCCCTCAACGATATTCATATAGGACGCCACCGCCCCGAGGTACCTCCCCTGCCCGGCAAGAGCGTCCCCCATCAGCATTTCCAGCTCCGCAGTGCGTCCCCGCTCCTTCACGTTTTTCTCAAGCTTCCTCACGATGCCTTCCGTGGCACCGAACATTTTCATTCCGGCATAGGAGCGCGCGAGGAGATACTGCGCTTCATCATATATCCCGTCGTCTTCACCCCGCCGCGGCACCCCCTTCAGTT
>JAPLJO010000072.1 GCA_026388515.1 Deltaproteobacteria bacterium
AAGGAGAAGCTGGACGGGCTTTCAAAGGCGAAGGGCGTGAGCGCCTCCGATGCGGCTGCCTGGGCGGCCTTTATCAGGGACAATCGTGATGCTGCCTTTTACGAGGGCAAGGTTTTGAGTGCCCGGTATTTTATCAAGAACTTATTGCCGGAGATTGAGGCGATGGCGAAGGCCATCAAGAGCGAGGACCTTTCCATCATCAACATCGCCGAAGAAAGCTTCGCATAAACCAGATACGCCAGACTAATTTATTGCCGAGGTGATACATGAGTCGTGAAAAATATTTCAAAATTGAAAAAGAAGGCCATATCGCGTGGCTTACCTTCAACCGTCCTGAGGCGCGAAACACCATGGACTTCACATTTTTTGAGTCGCTCCCGGGGATATTTGCGGAATTTGACAGAGATCCGGATGTGCGGGTGGTGGTGATCAAAGCCGAGGGCAAGAGCTTCACGGCAGGGCTCGATCTCGTGGCAGCCCAGAGCCTTATGGGCGACGGTTCGGCACTCTGGCGTGAAAATCTCCGGAGGAGAATTGTTGAGTTTCAGGAAGGCATGAACTGCATTGAGAAGTGCAGCAAGCCGGTCATCGCGGCGATACACGGCCACTGCATCGGCGGCGGCACCAATCTCACCTGCGCCTGCGACATCCGCTATGCCTCGAAGGACGCCGTGTTTTCGGTACGGGAAACCAGAATCGGCATCGTTGCCGATATCGGCGCGCTTCAACGGCTTCCCTACATTGTCGGGCACGGATGGACCAGGGAGCTCTGCCTCACGGGACGGGACTTCACCGCCGAAGAAGCCCTGAAGATGGGATACATCACAAAGCTCTTTGATGACCGGGAGAGCCTCATTGCGGGTGCAAAAGCGCTTGCCGAAGAACTCGCCGCGTTGCCGCCCATGACCGTCCAGGGTGTGAAAGACGTGATCAACTATAGCAGGGACAACGGTGTTTATCCGGGACTCCTCTACGTGGCCCAGAAAAACTCAGCCCTCGTGCCGAGCGACGACATGATCGAGGCGGTGATGGCGTTCCTTGAAAAGAGGAAACCGGTATTCAAGGGACGGTAAGGAAAAGAGCCCCCTACCCAAACCCCTCCCGCGAGGGGAAGAGAAACATGTTCTTTTATACGATTCATGATTAATTAAGGAGGGACCTATGAACCAGAGGGCGACAGGCAGCTTTGTCATCGGCAATTATTCAAAGGTGGCGGCCACGCGGTACGCAAACCGTGAAGCCTTTTACTGCGTGACGACGGGGAAACACCTTACCTACCGGCAGTTCAACGATCGCGCCAATGCGCTCGCCCACGGACTTCTTTCTCTGGGCATCAAAAAGGGGGACGTGACTGCCTTCCTTTCCTACAACCGGGTTGAGATCGTCGAGACCTATACCGCCCTCGGGAAAATCGGGGTCCTGGGCATTCCCCTCAATTACCGGCTCTCACCCGGCGAAATCGTCGATCTCGTCAATTTCTGCGACGCGGAATATTTCATTTTCGATCCGTCCTTTATGGAAGTCGTGGGCGGCATGAAGGAAAAGCTCCCGCGTATCAAACGCTTCATCTGTATGGGAAGCGACATCCCCGCCTTTGCGGTTTCATACGAGGACCTGATTGCAAAATCATCGACGGAAGAACCCGACGTTGAGGTCAACGAATACGATTACCAGTACCTCAATCTCACCTCGGGGACCACGGGGCTTCCCAAGGCGTACCTTCTCACCCACTACAACAACGCCGTTGCCGGACCGATGATGGCAGCCGCCCATGACCTCACGCGGGACGATACCATCCTCACCGTATTTCCCATTTTCGGAAGAGTAGGATTTGCCTGGTCATGCCTCGGCATCTTCACCGGTGCCCGGAACGTGATTCTCCAGTTCGACCTTTTCAAGATGCTGGAGCTCATCGGGCAGGAAAAAATCACCATCTCGAACTGGGTTCCCACGATTGCGAGCTTCGTGCTCTCGCTGCCGGACCTCGATAAGTACGATTTCAGTTCGCTTCGGGCGCTGGTCTTCGCGGCAGCGCCATTCCCGAAGGCCCTCCAGGACCAGGTGAAGGCGCGTATCTGCCCCAATATCTACGAATACTACGGCCTCCAGGAAACGGGCATCCTCGTTAACATGGGGCCGAAGGAAAAGGAACTGAAACCCGAATCGGTGGGCACCCTCTATTTCGGCGCCGATGTGAGAGTGGTGGACGCCTTCGGTAAAGATGTTCCCGTCGGCGAGGTGGGTGAAGTGATCGGACGCGGCGTCTCCGTTACCACGGGGTATTACAAGAACGAGGAGAAATCGAAAGAAGTCTTCAAAGACGGCTGGTTCTATACCGGCGACCTGGGTACGTTCGACAAGGACGGATATCTTTACCTCAAGGGAAGAAAGAAAGACATGATAATAAGCGGCGGCCAGAATATCTTCGCCGTTGAAGTGGAAGACATGCTGATGAAACAGGGCGCCATTGCCCAGTGCGCCGTTATCGGGCTCCCCGACCAGACGTGGGGCGAGATGGTGGCGGCGGTAGTAGTGAAATTCCCCGGGAAGGAAGTAACCGAAGAGGAAATTATCGCCTTCAGCCGGGACAACATCGCCCACTTCAAGGCTCCCAAGAAGGTCTTCTTCGTGGACAGTCTTCCCATTACACCCACGGGGAAGGTCACCAAGTACGTGCTGGTGGAGAAGTTTTCGAAGCAGTGAGAGGAGGGACGTGACACCTTGTGGCTCGGGGTGTGTGTCTCGATTTTCGGCTAAGAGATAAAATTATTGCAAAGAAAGGATGGGACCATGGCAGGTGTGATTCTTGATGAACGGGACCAGAAATTTATGCTCTATGAAATGCTCGAGGTGGAGAAACTCTGTGAGAGCCCCCTCTATGAGGAGTTTTCGAAGGACGTCTTCGACATGATTCTCAAAGAGGCGGAGAAACTTGCCGTCGAAGAAATATTTCCCACACTGAAAGAAGGGGACCACGAGGGATGCACGCTGAAAGACGGCCAGGTCTATGTGCCGAAATGCTTCCATCGCGTCTACAAGCTCTACTGCGAGGGCGGGTGGAACGCCATGAGTTTTCCGCCGGAGATGGGCGGCCAGGGGCTTCCCATCATCATACGCTCCGCCGGGCATGAGTGGTTCACCCACAACTTCGCTTTTGTCTCTTATACGGGTCTCACGGAAGGTGCGGCATACCTGAT